>DAOVTM010000270.1 GCA_030633145.1 Desulfobulbaceae bacterium | reverse complement strand
TTACCTTACAGCGATTACCTTACAGTTTACTGGTCGCTGAACTGAACCATTTTTTCAATAATGGTAAGCCACTGCTGCTGACTGACCTCCCTGGGAGCCGCCTTCTGTACAGGCTTCATGGATACAGGCTTGATTGATTTTTTATAATTATTTTTTTTCATCCGTGGAGAGGGTGGTGCTGTTTTGACCGCCTCCTCCCTTCCCGTAAGAACCACCTCAACCTTGCCGTCTGCGTAATAGCTCTGTTTGACCACTTTTACGGAACGGATGAAGCCGGACAGATCATCATAAAAAAAATGATCTGCTGCCATGGAACCTGCTGGGACTGTCTGTTGAGAGCGAAGCGCAGTGGCATACCCATCCAGAATTGCAGCCCTTTTGGCCATCAGTAAAGCCTGGGTCTTATTGGCAGCCTTGATGGGCGGATAGCCCATACCCCGTACGGTAAACTCTTCAGCATGGCTTGGCACAAATCCTGTCGTTACCAGGAACAGAGCCGTAAGCAACGGTATAAGGAAGAATTGTCTATACATAAATCAGCCCGAATTGAGTGCGGATTAACGAATTGGCCCAACTTCTCCAGTGGGTGGACCCACCGGAGCAGGGGGCTGTACAGGTTGTGCGGGTTGGACTGGAGCTGCTTGGACAGGAACCACTACCACCGGCGGCAGGGGCGGCTGATCGCTATAGACATAACATCCGCTCAGGGTTGCAGCCAGGCATCCGCCAAGCAGCAAGAGTAAATTTCTTCCCAGGGTGGTGTTCTTCATTGTGTCGCCTCCGGCATAAAAAGATTTTTGAGTTGTGAGTGTTGAGATCCGAGAAATGCTTACTTAAAATGAGCCTCACGCTTCACCGCATACTCCTTTTCCCACATGATGATATTGGTTTGCGCATCTGTCAGCCTGAACTGGAACTGAAAGTAGCGCATTCCCAGATTGGAACCCTGCCGAGCCACCTCAGTGGAGGAATAGACCAGGCCGGTGAGAAAATAGTCAATGTCTGCCACCCGTTTTGTTGCCTGGCCCTGATCCATTATCACTGTATCAGTCTGATCCTGTTGCGTGATCTGCATGGGCTGCCCTAGCTGAAAGGAGTTGCTGGTACGCCGCCGGGTGGTAGTGCTTGAAACCTGTACCGTACCGGACTGCTTGAGACGTTCATCAATGGTGTATTGATGGCTGACCTCATCCCTGAAGAGCAGGCGACCCCCTGATTTTTCCATCAGTTTAACACGGATAGTCTTTTGCAGGATATCAGGGTCGATGGTGATATTGGTCTTGTTCTCAATCGGCTTGATAGCGACAATGGCAGTGGAAGCACGGTTATAGAGGAATGGCTGAATGACCAGATCCCGAGCCATAAGGTCGGCGGTCACCCGGAGGTCTTGCACGGACAACTGGTCAAGCATTGCATTGGGCAGTTCTGCGGTCAGGGCGCGCCGGTTGGTCGGCTGGGAGACTGGCTGCTGGGGAGCGCAACAGGTCAACAGGACAAGAGGCGGGGCAGCGAAGAGCATGAACAGGATGCGGGACAATGATAATTTCATAGTGTTTTGTTGATGCGTACTGTTTACTGATGCGTACTATTTACGATAAACGATTGCCTCCAGCCCGGAGATAAGGCGGAGAGCCAGCATCTCTGCGGCCTGGCTGGTAACCGTTGCCATGGTATTGGACTGCTCGGATAGCAGCACCTGACCGCTATTCATATCAACGGCCCTGGCCTGCAGTCGCAGCCCGTCATCCATCTGCAGGATATCACCTGTTATTATGATATCCGCTGCATCCATGTTGCCGGTCTCAGGGGCGTTGTTTTGATCCATGAGGCCGCTCTGGTTGAGTTCAAACTCGCCGATGATGCCCTCAAGCTGTGCCCTTTCCACCAGGATGAATCCCTGGCAACGAGCCAGGGCTGCGGCAAAAAATCTGGTCGTTGAGCGAGCCTGTTCCACTTGAGCCGGGCCTGAACTGAACGGTTTGATGCTGACCTTTTTTTCCTGACCCGCAGGAACCATAACCCCGCCTGCCCCGTCTGAATTATGGAAACCGGCTGGATAACGGCTGTCAAGCTCCTTGACCGTGGCAACAGGAACCTGACCCTGGTTTTCAATGGCCGGGTACTGTTCTTCCGTCACTGGGCTGTATTGTATTGCGGTGCCGGTACAACCGGAGAGCAGCAGGGAAACACTGAAAACCGCAGGAAGAAAATAAGAAAAAATGAATTTAATCATCTGGAATCATGTCCTGGTAAGGTTGTAATGATAGGTTGTTAGTGGACAATATACACAGCATTGCCCCGTATGGAGCCGCCCCTGCCAGTTTGTAAATTCTTGAGTAAAAGAACGTGTTTTTGACCATTCGGGCTGATACTTGTACCCTGGATGGTGGTCACCTCACCGGCAGCAAAGCGAGTCGTGACCCATTCACCCTTATCCACAGCCATGCCGTTTATATCCTGGAATTCAAAACTGATATCCGCCCATACGTCAACATTTTGAAAACGATTTTGAAAGGACGCTTTGACCTGGATCTGTCCGCCTGGCAAACGTGCCTGGCTGGTGTTGACCAGAAACAGAGTGTCACGGACATTATTGTCCAGCACCACAATCCGGTCACTCTGCTGGATGGGTTGGTTGACAAGCCTGTATGGCGCAGACGGCCCTGCGGGCTGACAACTGCTCAGCAGGAGAGCGGTAAGGAGAGCAGCAAAAGCAATGGAGAGAACAGTAAGAGAGACCCTGACGGATTTCAGCATTCGTACACCTCTTGGGAAATGGTCATTATTACATTTCACAGCAGAATATCATCGGCCAGTTCACGAATCTCGATACAGGGTGCCTTATTATCCCCCTGGCTTTTCTGACAGTAGAGGTATCCCTCGGCAATGGGGCGCAGGGCATGGTTGTACTCCTTGCGACCGATATAAAAACGAGCCTGGTGCAGGAACCTGACCTCTCGGTTTTCAAAGGAGGATTGCACCACCTGGCCTATCTGGGTGACGATCTCCTGGCGCATCGCCTTCTTGGTCTCGGTTACTGTGGGCAGGTCAATGGGCTTGTACTGGATATTGGCATCCAGTACCTCATCCTGAAAATCACAGCTTTGCTCTACATTGGCCTCATAATCCTTAACAAAGGCTATGGCTCCTTTATTGGTATCAAAGATCCGTACACTGACCTTGGCAAAGCCCTGTAATTCTGCCCTTCCCTTTTTATAGCTGATCCTCTCATAAATAGGATTTTTTCTGGGCATTAGTGACTCCTTTTTCGGCCAGTTGTCTCGGTCAGCACCAAAGAGCGAGAGCATCTTGTCATAATCAATTTCTCCTTCATTGACCTTCATCTTGACGGTTGCGGTTCGTTCATCAATGTTTTTGTCCACCTTGAACAGGGAGACTGAACCGGTGACCATCAGATCAACCCCCAGTATTTCCGCCAGGTCTTCCTCTCCTGCGGCCTGCTCTTTTTTGACCAGATCGATCTTTTCCCGCTCCAGAATATTGATCCCGTAAGGAAAGACCTCATACAGATAACTGATCAGGGAGTCGGTAAACTGTTTACCGGCATCCGGGTCATTACTGGGGGAGTCAAAGCTGGCAATGGCAATATTGGACTGCATGGAGCGGTCAACCTTATCCCCTGTCATGCGGTGCTGGGCAAAGACATCCGGGTGACGACCGTCAAGTTGGAAGGCCCGCTCAATAAGCAGGTATGCCTTGTACAACTTGCCTTTGCTGGATGCTGCCCTTGAGCGTTGCAGATACCAGGAAGCACCCTCTATCCGGACAACCTGGAGATCGGCTTCCAGCTCTCCAATATCCCATCGATTGAGGTACTTATAGGCATCCCACCATTTATTTGCATCCTGCAGCTCTTTGGACTTGGTAAGGATGAGGTCAAGAAAGGAGGCACGAAATGGGTTGTTGTCAAGCACGAGTTCCACAGGTGCTGTCTCAACCAGAGTCTGGAATTTATCCATGGCTGCTGACAAGTTCATGCGGTTGAGTGCATCCTGCATTTCAAGATATAATTTGTTGAGAGTCAATACGGTGAGAATGTCCTGCTGCAGGTTGGCGTTGTTCGGGTCAAGGGTGAGTGCTTTTTCCAGTTCTGCGCGTGCCGCTTCAAACTGATATTGCCGGAAAAGCTCTTTATACTGCGCTGTATGCTGGTTAGTCAAGGCGATGGTCGCCAGCTTCTCATCGTCGTATTGCCGCAACCTGACTGTTATTCTCCGGTTGGCATCATCATACCGTGCTACAGGCTTGAGGATTTCGCTTGCCCGGTCAAGGCTGACAATTCTGGTACCCTCACCAGATGCCAGGGCTGCATCCGCTTGTGCAAGGTATTCGTCCACAAGCAGTACCTTTGCCCTGGCCAGTTTTTTGTTGATAGCCTTTTCATTGGACGTGTTTTGAGCCTCGGCAAGGGCGGTTTCATACTGCTGTACTGCGTCCAGGTAGCTCTGTCTCTGCATGGCCTGATCGCCCAGCTTGACACTGGCTGGCATGACGCAGCCATAGGCAAGAAAAAGGAGGACGACGAGCGGGAAGAGGAATCGACCCCCGAATGAAGCTGCAAGTGAGTTTCTGATAAATAGCATAATTGTGGAAAAGAGATTATGAGTGAAGTGCGCTGTTCATTGAATGGTTACACCACTGTTACATATTTTGGTACCTTTAGCAAGCTGGAATCAAGAGCAAGCTGAAATCAAGAAAATGAATTGTTATAAATGACCCGTCTTTTTCAAGTGTACCTGCAGCACCGAAACAGCAGCCGGGGTCACCCCGGATATCCGGGATGCCTGCCCCAGAGAGAGGGGACGCACCGCATTGAGCTTTTCCACCACCTCATTGGAGAGTCCGGGCAGTCCGGTATATTCCATATCCTCGGGCAGCCGGGTTTGTTCCAGCTTGGCAAAGCGGAGTACCTGTTCCTGCTGCCGTTTGATATATCCCTCATATTTGACCTGTAGCTCAAGTTCATTCGCATATGCAAGTGCCTTGTCAGAGAAGATCGGCTCAAGCCCTGCTTTTTTCGCCAGATGAACCAGGTTGTTCAGCTTGATTTCCGGTCTGCGCAACAGCTCAACCATAGTTATGCCCTGACTGATAAGCGCACTGCCCAGCTCGCGGAGGAGATCATTGACCGGGTCACCTGGTTTGATGCGGGTCTGGAGAAGCAGTTCATTGGCCCGGTCAATAGTTTCCATCTTATCGGTGAAACGCTGCTGATTTTCCCTGTCCAGCAGGCCCAGATCATGGCCGATAGCACAGAGCCGCCGGTCAGCGTTGTCTTCCCGCAGCAGGAGCCGGTATTCCGCCCTGGAGGTAAAGATGCGGTACGGTTCTTTGGTTCCCAGGGTCACCAGGTCATCTATCAGCACCCCGGTATATGCCTGGGAGCGATCCAGGATCAACGGTTTTTCGTCACGCACCTGGTGGACTGCATTAATTGCAGCCATTAAGCCTTGAGCAGCAGCCTCTTCATAGCCAGAGGTACCGTTGATCTGCCCGGCATGGAACAAGCCGCCCACTCGTTTTGTTTCCAGAGAGGGTGTTAGTTCCAGGGGATCAATATAATCATATTCAATGGCATAGCCGGGTCGGATGATACGGGCGTTTTCCAGTCCTGCAATGGAGTGAACCATGTCCATCTGGGCCTGCAGCGGCATACTGGTGGGGATACCGTTGGGATACACCTCCACCGTGTCCAGCCCTTCCGGCTCCAGAAAGATCTGATGCC
>DAOVTM010000370.1 GCA_030633145.1 Desulfobulbaceae bacterium | reverse complement strand
CTATCGTTGGCCGGTACATTTTCAGCCAGATGTACCTTTGCCCAAAACTCAATCGGTTGTGGGCTGCTTCCGCCATGTCCACCACCATTTCCTCCATTTTTACCGCCACCGCCACCGCCTCCTCTTCCGCCACCACCACCTCGACCTCCTCCGCTAGCACCACCGGATTTTCCTTTACCAGATCCTCTTGATATTTTACCGCTCTCAAAACCGACATTGATGGTTTTCTTGCCTTCTGAGGCATTGAGAGGAACTTTCAGTTCGTAAACCAGATGACCTTGCTCCATGCCGAGTCGGGCATATATTCCCATATCAGCGGCTTTGATCGTCGGCATGGTTTGACGGGTCTCTCCGGATCCATTGAGTATGGCCAGGCTGTACTGACTATCTTCCAGCATGTCCTCCATACTGTTTCTTGGTTTATAGTCCTGCATGTTGTCCGGCATTATTTTTTGCCGGGCAATGGGGAACTGCACACCAAATTTTTTACTGCTGCCTCCGGTATGGTCGAGCCATACGGTGAAACCGGCTCGTAAAAAAAGCATTTTGGTAGTCTGGCTTCTGCTCGATAACCGGAGGTAAAGATTGTAGTCATCGTTCATCACAGAGACTAACATCCTGGTTTTTTCTTCAAAATACTGGGGTTTTTCCGGCCAGTCAGAATGGCTGCCGTTGATGGTAACAGGTTCCGTCCGCTGGCTCTGCATTTCTACTTCGTTACAACCGGTCAGTGAGACAGTTGCCAAAAGCATTATAAATGCAATGAGTTTTCCTGGTTTCACAAAGATCTCCTTTTGAATATATTTTGTGGCTGTTGTTTCCTAGAAGTACCCTCTACGGGGTATCATAAGTACCAGTACAAAATTATTCTAACATTTTGCTCATCTTTTCACTGGTACCCACGCTGGAGCGTGGGTACGAGAGTAGCGAGAACAAAAAAAATTGTTAAATTAATTTTGTGCAGGTACTTAATCCGTCCGCAGGAGGCTCAGTTCAATTGTTACTGAATGGTCAAACCTCCTTGGATTTTGCTACAGTACAACACCCGCTGCCGGATTGCTGTTAAGCGCAGGTCAAGTAGTGTAAAGTTGTGTAAAGCTGTTGCAGAGATAAGAAATGTTGGAGTACTATCCCGGATAGATTGATCTTGGAGGAGACAACATGAAACGAATTTTAATCATTGATGATGATCAGGAACTCTGCGACCTGCTGGCTGAATTTCTCCAGCCGGAAGGGTTTGATGTGGAAACGGTGAACGAACCTCATGACGGCTTACAGCGAGCCTTATCCGGTGAACACTGCCTGCTCATCCTTGATGTGATGCTGCCGGGGATGACCGGGTTTGAACTGTTACGGACGCTGAGAAAGTCTTCGCAGATTCCGGTGTTGATGCTGACCGCAAGAGGTGAGGATATTGATCGTATTATCGGTCTGGAAATGGGTGCGGATGATTATCTGCCCAAGCCCTTTAATCCCCGTGAGTTGGTGGCCAGACTCCAGGCCATCTGGCGTCGATCCCAGCCACTGAAACAGCAGGTGGATAGTCGGCCACGGTTTGAACTTGATGATATTATACTTGATTTAGGAGCAAGGATCGTGAGACAGAATAAAACCACCATTAAGGTTACCGCTGTCGAATTTTCTCTGCTTTATGAGTTACTTAAAAAGGCAGGTCAGGTAATGACCCGTGAGGAGCTGACCAAAAAAGTGTTGCAACGCGAACTTGAGGATTTTGACCGCAGTATCGATGTCCATGTCAGCAGCCTGCGTAAGAAGCTGGGACATACGATAGGAAACCGGGAACGGATCAAGACCATACGCAGCGTTGGCTATTTATATACCCAAGCCCAACAGGAAGCCTGATCATGCGCAGTCTTTTTTGTAAAATCTTTGTCAGCTTTCTGCTCATCACCCTGATGGCCAGCTTTTTCACTGTGCTGATCTCCTATTGGGCGCAAGTAGGCCCTTATGGTGAGTTAAAAAAGCGGATAGAAGACAACCAGTTTCATGCCTTGACCGATTCTCTTTCGATAACCGGTCTGGCAGCAATGAAAATACTCGAATATGGCGGTAAGGAAGCGTTGATTGCATATTTGCTGGAAGTTGAAAAGCAGAACCACAGCCGGATATTTTTGCTGCAAGAGGATAACAGCTCTTTTTCAGATCGCAAACTGATAGCGGGTGCTGCTGACCTTGCCGTTTCTTGCCGCCAATCTCAAGATATTCAATACAACATATCTGAGAAAGAAATCATCGCTGCCGTGCCTCTTGTATCCAGAGATGGTCAAAATATAACCATTGTCGGCAGCACGGCAAGAATAATGCGGCCTCGCATCTTTACAGACGATAAAGATAGAGAAAAGAAAGGATGGCAACGGCTCCTCTTTCTTCCAAATCGTTTCGGCTTACCTATTATTGTTATGGTATTAATTGCAGCGGCTGGCTGCTTCTTGCTGGCTCGTTCCCTGACTGCGCCAATTCGTAATCTTCGCAAGGCCACCCAGCAGATGAGCAAGGGTGATTTTTCCGCACGGGTTGATATTGTCAGTCGTGCCAGAGATGAGATTGCTGACTTAAGTTGTGATTTTAACACCATGGCCGGACAAACCCAGTCTTTGCTCCAGTCGCAAAAACGATTGTTACGCGATGTCTCCCATGAACTGCGCTCTCCGTTGACCAGGCAGAATATAGCGGTGGAGCTAGCTCGGCAACGATTCAGCGATGCTGAACCAGATTTGGAGTCCTATTTAGCGAGAATTGAAAAAGAGTCTGCCCGGCTTGACGAACTCATTGATCAACTCCTCCTCCTGACCAGAATTGAGGGCAATGTGGATAATGTTATTAAAAAACCGGTTAGATTAGATAAACTGTTGACTGATATTGTTCACGATGCAGACTTTGAGGCGGTTAATCAGGATCGGAGGATAGAAATCAAAAATATTGATAAGGTTACAGTGTTCGGTTCCAGGGAGATGCTTGGTCGAGCCCTGGAGAATGTGATTCGCAATGGCCTACGCTATACCACTGCCGGCACTGCTGTTGAAGTTGCTAGTGCAAAAGGTGAAAATCATGTGGCTGTTATTGTTCGGGATCATGGCTCCGGTGTACCGCAGGAGCATCTTGAGCAAATATTCAAGCCTTTTTTCCGGGTAGCAGAGTCACGGGATCGAGACAGCGGCGGAACCGGAATCGGCCTGGCCATTGCCAAACAGGCGATCTTGCTGCATGGCGGTACTATAGAGGCAAGAAATGCGGAGAAAGGCGGCTTGGTCATTGAGATACATTTGCCTGCCTGATTCGGCCAACACTCCGATAAATGAACAATAGTATTATAGAGTTGGATTCGACAGTACTTGAAGTGATGCAAACGGTTAACCACACACGAACTTGATAATGAACACAAATAGAGCAATAGAGATGAAAATCTGGGTGGACGCAGACGCATGTCCTGTGGTGATTAAAGAAATCCTATTCAAAGCGGCAGAGCGTACCAAGATACAATTAACGCTTGTCGCAAACCGTCCTGTACGCATCCCCCGTTCACAATACATTACATTTATCCAGGTAGCATCCGGAGCGGATGTTGCCGACAATGAGATCGTTAAACGACTTACTGTTGGAGACCTTGTAATCACCGCCGATATTCCCCTGGCAGCAGCAGTAATCGAGCAAAATGGTCATGCCCTTGATCCTCGAGGCGAATTATACACAGTTGACAATATCAAATCCCGCCTGAGCATGAGAGACTTTATGGACAGTCTGCGAGCAGGTGGAATAGACACCGGCGGACCACCACCACTGAACAAGAGTGATCGACAATCTTTTGCCAATCAGCTAGATACATTTATAACCCGGTATGCGAAAAAGAAATAACAGCTTCAAAACCACAAAAGGGACTCCTTTATTACCAGTTGACACTTGTTAATGATAAGCAGGCAGGGTTGGATGATGCAGGTCGGACTTCAGGCTGACGTAACGTCATTTGGGAGGACACCATACCTAATGCATCCATATTTATTCAATTAAGGCAATGGTTCACCACGCTGACCGCCAACCACGGAAACCGGAGCAGGAAAGGCCAGGACACCGGGAATCTCCGCAAGTTCCTCACGCAGAATGGGAATAATCTCATATTCTTTAATTGACCGCTCGGCAAGTGGAGTCATGCGTACGGAAATTTCCCCCCGTGAGACCTGCCCGGTGGCATCGGCGCCAATGGAAGAAAGGTAGGATGCGATCTCGCCGGGGTGAGCTTTTAAGACCTCCTCAATCTTTGCCAGGCGGTCGTTGGTATAGTCAATTGATGAACCCAGAGGCGTTTTCAAGGTGATGAGAAAATGGCCTTTATCTTCATCCGGCATAAATCCTTTGCCGATCTGTCCGGCAAGG
>DAOVTM010000081.1 GCA_030633145.1 Desulfobulbaceae bacterium | reverse complement strand
TGACCTTGGCTGTGGCACAGGATTGGCAGGGGGAGCGTTTCGCTCCGTTTGCAGCCATCTGGTTGGGGTCGATTTATCGGAACAGATGATTGAACAGGCCAGGCAGAAACAGATTTATGACCGCCTGGAAGCTGGGGATATTCTCGAATTTTTAAAAACTGCCCACAACAGAAAGCAACAGTATGACCTGATCATTGCCGCAGACGTGCTTACCTATCTTGGTGAGCTTTCTCCGCTGTTCAGGGAAGCAGCCAATGCTGCTACAGCAGAGGGATTATTTATCTTTTCTACGGAAAAGATTTCTTTTCCCCCCGAAAAAATAGACCCGCCTGGCTGGACTCTACAAACCAGCGGACGTTTTGCCCATCATCGCCCTTATATCCAGGCAACAGCAGAACTCTCCGCTTGGCGACTCATATTCGTAGAGACAGTACAGCTGCGCAGGGAAGGGGCAGGTTGGATCCAGGGGGATATTTTTTTCATGGGTCAAAGGTAATTCCCAAGGTTGCCCTCTTTTTCGCTTGAAGATAATGAGAATGGAGTATAATCTGTAGTTAGTTAAAGATATGTGTATGATGCTCTCCCGCCTTTTCAAGGATAACAAATCATGAAATATGTTTGTCTGATTGTCTTGAATGCCATTATAATAACTGCATCGCCTGCGGTAGCGGTTGACACTGCACCACGCATCACAGACCGTGAGATTATCAGTTCTCTTGCAGAGTTGTGTGCAGGGCAAAAGGCATTGGAAAAAAATATGGATCAGCGTTTTGTGTCCATGGAACAGGTGATGGATCAGCGGTTTGCGACCATGGAACAGGTCATGGAACAGCGGTTTGTGTCCATTGAACAGGTGATGGAACAGCGGTTTGTGTCCATTGAACAGGTGATGGAACAGCGGTTTGTGTCCATTGAACAGGTGATGGAACAGCGGTTTACGTCCATGGAACAGGGCATAGAACAGCGTTTTGCGTCAGTTGACCAGCGGTTTGCATCGATTGAGCAGCGTTTTGTATCCGTTGACCATCGCTTTGATGCTATAGATAAACGCTTTTCTTTTATGGAAAATCTCTTGCTGGTGATAATTGCCGGTATCTTCGGTCTCATCGGTTATATAGTCTGGGATCGCAAGACTGCCATGCGACCCCTGGAGAAACGGCTGGCAAAGATTGAAATTGATCTGCAACGTGATCTTGAATTACAGAATGATGAAGGTTCCCGGCTCACCCGCATGATCAAGGCTCTGCGAGAACTTGCCCAAAGTGATGAAAAACTTGCTGCTGTCCTGCGAAGTTATTCTCTGTTGTGAGAAGGACGCAGTAGGTTTTATTGCTCTTCCTGCTCTTCCGCTTCTTCCTGATCGTTGCTTTTATTCCCCCCGCCAAAGACCTGCCCTGCCACAATACCAGCCTCATACAGCCCAAAGAGCGGAAAGGAAAGCAGCACCGTGGCCGTTGGGTCACCCGCAGTGAGGAGAAATGCCAGCACAACAATGGCAACATAAAAATACTTGCGCTTGGCCTTAAAATGCTCCAGCCCGACCAGGCCGGTGGAAGTGGTCATGACCATGAGAAAGGGGATCTCAAAGGCAATGGCAAAGGCCAGCACCATGCGGGCAACAAAGGTGAGATATAACCCCAGTCTAGGCATGGGTTGCAGATTTTCACCGGCATAACCCATGAAAAAGACCAGAGTTCTGGGCAGGACAATGAAAAAGGAAAACAGAGCCCCGGCAGCGAAAAGTCCGGTTGACCAGAGTATTATCCGCCGGGCAAGCCTTTTTTCCTTGTCCAGTAACCCAGGGGAGATAAACATCCACACCTGGTAGAGCAGGTAGGGAAAACTAACCATAATACCGATCAGCAGGGCCAGTTTGATATAGGCGATAAATGCCTCGGTCAGTTTGGTATAGACAAGATTTTTCAGATCAGGTTCGGCCAGAAAAAGCGGGCGGGTGCAGATTCCGGCAATGGGTTCGATGAACAGGTAGGCAATCCCGGTGCAGATGGCAATGACCGCAACGACCCGTACCAGCCGTTTTCTCAGCTCCAGATGATGGGGTCGGAAGAGTTCAAATGCTGCGTTCATGCGGCTGTGGACGGCTTGCTGTTATCCTTGTTATCTACTATATCAGTGCTTTTTGCATTCTCATCGGCTGATTGCTCGCTACTGTCTGGTGTTACCGGTTCAGATGCTACTTTCTGAGTTCCTTCCTGAGTAATCTCCTGCTCAGACTCGCTGATCTGTTCAGGGGGGGCAGCGGCGTCTTTTTCCCAGGGACGTTCATCCTGCCCAGGTTCCATTTCAATGATGTCAGCGTCAGCAGCCTTGGTTCCACGCTCGGAGTCACCGTCTTCACGTTCTTTTTTGGTGCGCCAGACCGTTGACTCCTCTTCCAGAAGGTTGTCTTTCAACTGCACAGCGGTTTTCTGCAGATCCTCCTTGACCGAGTTGATAACCTTCGTCTCTTCACTCAGGTTTTCTTTGACCTGATTTAAAGTGCCTTTAAGTTCGTTCACCCCTTTGGCAAGGGAGCGCGCCAGTTCCGGGAGCTTATCCGGGCCGACCACAATCAGGGCAACGGCCAGGATAACTATCATTTCAGGAAGACCAATACCAAACATATTCTTATTTATTTTTTATTTTAAAATTATTTATTTTCTGAAATTATTTATTTTCTGATATTTGACTGTAGCCGACTGCGGCAATTTTAACGCAGATGCTCTTCTCTATATATTATGCAATTGCATTTAATGCCACGGTTTTTTCTGGATACCATACTCAAGCGGACAGTTTGCACCTTTCAAAACAGTTTTCTGGATTGTATTTGATGTATTTTTTTCGTCTGTCAATGCAATTTTAACCCAACTTTGCTGGCTCCCTGTTGACTTGTATTTTCAGCCGGACTGTAATTTTGCAATGATATATTTTTGTTGATACTCTATAGTGTCCAATAAAAATCGATCAATGACCCACACAGCAAATGGAAAAGCAGAAAAAAAAATTCAAACCCGGTGTAAGTAAGGCCGTTCATCTTTTTGCCGCTCCCTTCCTCTGGACTGCCATCGGCAGCGTACTCATGGTGCGTGGTTTCGGCTGGATAGGCCCTGGCCTTGCCCGTCTCCTGGTGGTGCTGGGCCTGTTGCTCGGCATGGTAAAATCCCTGTTGATACTGGATAAAACTGCCAAGAAGAGTTTATGCCGTATCATGGAGTTTGACGACAAAAAATGTATCGGCGCAGTCTATTCCTGGAAAACCTGGCTGCTGGTGACCCTGATGATGTCCGCTGGGATCATCATGCGCAGGATCACCGATCCTGGTATGGTCATTGGTACCATCTATGTTGGGATTGGCTGGGCTTTGTTTTTCTCCAGTCGGCACGGCTGGCGGCAATGGTATGTGTGGGTGAATCGTGACTGAATCTCTGAACCGGGTTGAGATATCTCTGGCCGCCCTGAAACATAATTACCTCCTGCTCAAGAGCAAGGCTCCGCACAGCGGGGTGATTGCCATGGTCAAGGCGGATGGCTATGGACACGGTATGCTCGCCTGCGCTAAAACCCTGGTCAAAGCAGGAACTGATTATTTCGGTGTTGCCGAGGCCGTGGAAGGGGTGGATCTGCGTAAAAACGGGATTAGTCAGCCGATTTTGATCATGGCCGGTCTTCTGAAAGAGGTGATTCCATCCCTGTTTGACTACGACCTGACCCCGGCTGTGGTTGATGGAACCTTCCTGGCTGCCCTTTCAGCTGAGGCCGGGAAACGCAATCAGTCCCTGACCCTCCACCTCAAGGTGGACGCAGGCATGGGACGGCAGGGATGTTTGCTCAGGGATATGGCAGGGATTATAGAACAGATCAACGCTTTACCCGGCCTGGAGTTGGGCGGTATTCTGGCTCATTTTCCCAGAGCAGATGAACCGGAATCAGATTCCACCCCCACCATTGTTGCCACCTTTTGCAGAGAGGTTGAAAAGGTACGTTCCATGCTGCCAGATGATATTATCCTCCATCTTGCCAACTCGGGCGGTGTCCTCTATTTTCCTGTCTCCCATAAAAAAATGATCCGTCCAGGTATCTCCCTGTATGGATATTATCCTGATGGAACTCAAGGCAGGAAAAATGCGGCTGAACCCTGTCTGCAACCGGTGATGCGCTACAGCAGCAGGGTAACCCAGGTCAAGGAGGTTCCCAAGGGAACCGGTCTGGGCTACGGGCATAGCTTTATTACCAAAAGACCTTCCAGGATTGCTATAATACCGGTGGGTTATGAAGACGGCTATAGCCGGGCATTGTCCAACAGGGGATGCGGGTTGATCCATGGGCAGCGGGTACCCGTTGTTGGCAGGGTCTCCATGAATTTGACTATGTTTGATGTAACTGATTTAGAGGAAGAGGTTGTTGCTGGTGATGAGGTGGTGCTGCTCGGCAGACAGGGCAGGGAAGAGATCAGCGCAGATGAGATAGGGGATTTGCTGGGTACTATCAGTTACGAGGTTGTCTGTTTAATAGGCAATTTGAATCATCGGGTGTATTTAGCTGGCACAGTTTCACAAGATTTCGCACAAAATGTGTCGGGAAAACAAGATGAAAGTTAGAAAAATTGAATTAAAAAATTTTAGATCGGCAACAAACACAGCAATTGAATTTAACGACCAGTTAAATGTATTTGTAGGTGTGAATGGAGCCGGTAAATCGACAATTCTTGATGCTGTCAGTATCTGTTTATCCTGGTTGATTAAACGGATTGAGCGGGACGACGGACAGGGAATGAGCATTTCCGATTCAAACCTGACCATTGGCACAAGAGAAGGATCTTTAACTCTTCATGTTGAGCAAGAGCAAAAAATCTGGCAATGGTTCGTAGCTAACATTGTAAGAAAAGACCTTCATAACGTATGGGATCAGGAATATCTGCGTGAAGAGGTGAGTTTGCTTGCAGAAAGACTTCGGCAATTAAATGAACAAACTGCCATCTGGCCGGTAATTGTCTATTACCCTGTCAATCGAGTTGTAAAAAATATCCGACCTACTGTTTCAGAACAAAATCATATCTATGATCTGGAAATATATGAAAATGCTTTGGGAGAAGAGACCAATTATCAGGCTTTTTTTGAATGGTTTCGTATTCAGGATGATATTGCAAATGAACAACGAACTTCCATTTCTAAATGGATACGTTCTAATCGTAGTTTAGTTAAACTGCGAGCTTTCAAGTTATTTGGATTATTTAAAAAAGCCTGGCAGAGTGAGGGGGATGGGGCTGTTTCGCCTGATGAATTTGAGTGGTTGGTTGAAGATTTTTGGGAAAGTGAGAAGCTCTATGGAGAAGCGTTTTCTTTGTTTTTTGCATTCTCTAGTATGTTAAAAGATGTATTTAAAGATTCTGACTACATTTCTGATTATGTGGTGTGTTGTGATAAAATACAAGCAATTAGTATCGAGGGTACAGGGCTTTTGACCTGTTTTCCCCACAGCATAAGTTATCTGAGAATAAAAATATCTGAATTTGCCAAAAAAATTGAATATCTTCTAAATCAGGAGAAAATTAATACCAAGTTACTCGATTTTCTTTGGGAGTCATTTCTTTTTTCCGTTTATCTATCTCTTTGGGAGATGAGTGATAATATAAAAAATACTCTCAAAAGTGAATTGAGAGCGTTATGGTTAGATTTTCCAAAGAACACTAAACTGGAAAGAGTAGGTGATTTATCACAGAAAGTTGAAACAATTATACAGCAGGGCATAAATCAGGAAAGTAAGCAGGATAACAATCCTGTTCGATATCAACGACATGAATTACAAGTCGTTACAAGTGCAATTGAACAGTTTTTGCCAGGGTATAATAATCTGCGGATAACAAGAATACCGCGACCGCAAATGCTCATTGATAAAAACGAGGAAGTTTTTGACCTTGATCAGCTCTCAGATGGAGAAAAAAATCTGATTGTCCTGGTCGGTGATATTGCACGACGACTTGCCATGGGCAATTTTCAAGCTGCAAATCCGCTTGAAGGTGAAGGGGTCATCATGATTGATGAAATAGATCTCCATCTGCATCCCAACTGGCAACGATTGGTTGTGCCTAAATTGTTAGAAATATTTCCTAATTGTCAATTTTTCATTTCAACCCATTCTCCGCAGGTAATTACCCATGTCAAGGCTGATAGTGTATTCCTGCTTGATCAAAGTAAAGCTGGTTTGAACTACCAAAAGGCTGATGAAACCTATGGGATGTCGTTGGACAGGGTTGTTGAACTGGTCATGGATGATGAATCACGTCCTGATTCGGTTCAGAAAGAGCTTGATTTGTTGTTTGAATTGATTGAACGTAACAGAATGGATCAGGCAAAAAAATTGATGCTTTCCCTGAAAAAGGATATGCAGACTGATCCAGAACTGATGAGGGCAGAAATGTTGATTCGTCAGCAGGAAATGGCGTAATGAGATGTATCGTCAAAGGTGAGGTGCCAGAAGCATTTGCCCAATGGAAAGCTCGGAATTCGGCAAAGAGTGATTGGAGCAGCTTTTCTAAACCCCAATCACAGTCTTATGTAATTTATCAGAAATTGCGACATTCTCTTATATCAGAGCAGAAACATCAATGTTGTTATTGTGAGGTTGTATTGAAAAAAGAGGGTGATGCTCATGTGGAACACCTGAAAGATCAGGGACACCATCCTGATGAAAGATTCAATTTCAGCAATCTGTTGGCATCCTGTCAGTATAGAGATTCATGTGGACACAAGAAGGGCAATGGTTTTTTCAAAGAGATGGTTTCACCCCTTGATGAGAACTGTCAGGCACGGTTTACCTATACCGCAAGAGGAAAGATTATTCCTCTTGATGAGGGTGACAGTTTTGTTCAAAAAACGATTGATCTGCTGGGGTTAAACTGTAAACGCCTCATAGACCGCAGGCTCTCAATCATAAGAAATCTTGCACCTGTTGAAAGAGAGTATTTATTGCAGGCACTTGATAACTGTGTAGAGTGGGGCTGGGGATTCTACACAGTTATTGAATATATGATAGCTAAAAGAAAACAATCGTTTTAACGATATGCTTCAACAGGGAATAAGGGAGACTTCGACATGACTGATAAAACAGATGAAACATATTATCATGGTAAATCCATTACATGTACAGATCATCCACATATTATAATAGTTCAAGGCGTAGCTGGTGGTGAACCTATAGTGTTAAGAACCCGTCTGATGGTGCGAACGATTGTCGAGCAATATCAAATTGGAAATTCCATCGAAGAAATCCTGTGGGATTATCCTCAATTATCCTCAGCCCAGATTCATGATGCATTGGCATATTATCACGATCATAGAGAGGAAATGGATACCTACTTAAATCAGGCGACTTACGAATATTGGAAGCCTATTCTTGCAGAAAAAGCAAAAAATTATGCTTAAGATTTATCTTAATGAGAATTTAAGTTGGCGCATTGCGCGGGCGTTGCGGGAATATGGATATGATGTAATCAGCTCCTTTGAAGCAGGTATGAATGAGGAGGAAGATCCTGAACAATTTGCTTTTGCTGTCAAGGAACAACGAGCTGTAGTAACAAATAACTTTGCTGATTTTGCCGCAATACACGATGAATATCAGGAGAAGAATATCAAGCATTTTGGAGTGATATTCACGACTAAATGTTCGATTTCCGTTCTTATTCAACGCCTTCGAGAAATGATGGAGAATGTATCGCAGGATCAGATGATTAACCAGATACGATGGCTTAATGAGTTTGAGTAGCATGATGCATACATTTATTATACCGTAATTGAGGCTACCAACTTAAGGCTGGACAACTCGTAATTTCAATCAGATAACTCATATTGCCACCTGGTTCCCACGCTCCTGCGTGGTAACTTTGAAATGATAAAGGAAAACACCTTACTATAAAATGATACGATCAAAACTTAAACAACTAATTGACAGTTGTTTCAATCAGGGAGCGGCGCAGGGACTCTGGAGCAATGCCGCAGCAGGGCTTTACAATGTAGAGACCCCCCGCCACGATGGACAGGGCGATTTTGCCACCAATTTTGCCATGGTGCTTGCAGGCAAGGAAAAACGAAATCCCAGAGAGATTGCCGGACAACTTGTTGCATTACTTGAAACCGATGACACCTTGCTGGATAAGGTTAAAATTGCCGGGCCAGGTTTTGTCAACCTCTTTCTCAAACCTTCGGTCTGGAGTACGGTACTGGCACCGATTGACGATCAGCGGCAACAGTTTGGTCTGACCAATATCGGCAACTCCAAAAAGGTGATGGTGGAGTTTGTCAGTGCCAACCCCACCGGCCCTCTCAGTGTGGGGCATGGCCGCAACGGTATCTTGGGCGACACCATTGCCCGACTGCTGGATGCTACCGGATTTGATGTCACCCGAGAATATTATTTCAATGATGCTGGACGGCAGATGCGGGTTCTGGGCGGTTCGCTCCAGGCTCGATACCTGGAGCTGCTGGGAGAGGACAATCAGTTCCCGGAAGACGGCTACCAGGGAGAGTATTTGTATGAGATTGCCAGAGAGATGATTGAGGATGCGGGCGATGAATTCAAGGACAATGAGCTTGATTTCTTCCGTAAGCGAGCCCAGGATGCCATCTTCGCAGACATCGAAGCAACCCTGAAGCGGATCGGGATCACCTTTGACTCCTATTACAACGAACATACCCTGTACGAAGAGGGATTGATCGATGCTGTAGTCACAGAACTGCGAGCCAAGAACCTGGTCTATGAAAAGGATGATGCCACCTGGTTCAAGTCCACGGAATTCGGCCATGAAAAGGATCGGGTCATCATCAAGAGCAGCGGCGAACCCACCTACCGTCTGCCGGATATCGCCTATCATCGGGAAAAATACCGGCGCGGTTTTGACTGGATGATCAATATATTTGGATCCGATCATATTGCCACTGTACCCGATGTAATGGCTGGTATAGAGGCTATAGGGCTTGATAACAGCAAGGTGCAGGTCATCCTGCATCAGTTTGTCACCCTGATGCGGGATGGCCGTCAGGTCAAGATGTCCACTCGTAAGGCAACCTTTGTCACCATTGATGAGCTGGTGGATGAGGTCGGGGTTGATGCGCTCAGATTTTTCTTTCTCATGCGTAAACCAGATTCCCAGTTGGAGTTTGATCTGGAACTTGCCAAGGCTCAGAGTCAGGAGAATCCGGTCTATTACGTCCAGTACGGACATGCCCGGCTCTGTTCCATCGAGCGGATGGCGGCGGAAAAGGAGGTTGCCCTGCCTGAACTTTCCGCCACCGACCTGAGCTGTTTGCGTGAAAAAGAAGAGTATCAGTTGCTCAAGACCCTTTCCGAGTATCCGGCCATGGTCACTGGCGCAGCCAAAGACCTTGCCCCGCACCGGGTCATCTTTTACCTGATGGAGCTGGCTGGTCATTTTCACTCCTTTTACAATAAACATAAGGTGATAACCGAAGACGAGCAGCTCACCGCAGCACGCCTCTGCCTCTGTCAGGGCATAAAAACTGTGCTGGCCAACGGGTTGGAACTGGTTGGCCTGACTGCGCCGAACAAGATGTAGGAGCGGGCAGGATACGTTCATGGTTCAGAAGAAGAAACCCGCTTCCGGCAAGAAGAGAAAACCTAAAAAAAGGACAGCAAAACGGTTTCGTTTTCAGTTTGGACTACGCGGGGTAGCCGGGGTTGCGGTAGCCCTGTTCTGTCTCTTTCTCTGGATGTTTCTGCTCGGTATCTGGGCCGGGCAGACTATTCTCCTGCCAGCAGATTCATCCGGGAGCAACAGATCCTCATCCGCTGCTGTCGGTGACACCTCTCCTGTAAAAATATTGAAACCAACTGGCAGGGAAAAAAAAGCTGTGCCGTGACACCGGTTTGCCCTTGTCCAATACGTTGAAGCGTTGACGCAAAAAAGCCGTTTGGGTTATATACCCAAACGGCTTTTTTGGTGCTGAGGTTAAGTTAAGGAGCGGGAAATATATACTGAATCATTTCCCGCATGCGTCACAGTGTAAAAGAGTACTCTTACAAGCAAATTATGACAACATTCCCATTGGCTGCTTTTATCGGAAAGCACATCTTTTTGTCTATACATTGATCTGTAGGATCATCAGGACACTTGTCACATACATCACCTGCCCCATCCGAGTCAGTATCTATCTGATCGGGATTATGCGAAGTCGGGCAGTTGTCTGAGTTATCACCAACTCCATCGTTGTCCGAGTCAACACTCTCAGTCGGATCCAGGGGAAAGGCATCTTCGTCGTCTGGAACGCCATCGTTGTCGTCGTCGGAGTCACAGGCATTGCCGGCACCATCACCATCAGTATCCAACTGATCCGGGTTGACAATAAGCGGACAGTTGTCCTGATTATCTGGAACACCATCGTTGTCGTCGTCATCGTCACACACGTCTCCGGCACCATCACCATCGGTATCCAGCTGATCCGGGTTGGCAATCTGTGGACAGTTGTCCTGCGCATCATCCAGGCCGTCGTTGTCGTCATCAAGATCATCGACATCTAGAATGCCGTCGCCGTCGCTGTCCTCAAGATCAAGCCGAATCGCAACGCCATGTTCAGTAAGAATAATTGATGTTTCCAGAGAAGGCGGGCTGCCGGTATCTAAGCGGATAGTAACCGTGTCACCGGGGCGCGCCGTACCGGCAACCTGATCAGCAAATGAGTCCATGGGAAGCGTGAGCAGGTAATAGTCCAGCAATTCCTCTTTGTCGCCCATGGTGTAGTCGGCAATAAGTATGTCATTCTCATTGTCGTTGTAGGCTTCAACGCTGACATGAGTATCATCGGCAGTTACGGCTACATTATTCAGCGAAATTATACCGTAGATAAGGACATCAGGTTCTGATATCTCGGCTCGCGCACTACTCATCGGTAACAGCAACAAGGACAACAGCAACAACGGGATAACCGTTTTATGTAGATAGAATTTCATTGGTACGCTCCTAATTTGCAGAATAACCGTAGGTTTTGCTCTTGTTCCTACATACGGAGTTTCGCAGGCTCGCTTATCTCCAGCGTGGGAACGAGAATTCTTTTGCAGCCCATTTTTTTTTAGATAAGTATTTCTATCCATCTCTCCTAATTCCCCGAATAACCATAGGTCTGAAAAAACAGCTTGATATCGGTAATTCCATTTCCATCACGCACGTCGTCCTCCCCTGGTACCAGATCACCATGGATAAAACGATCCAACCCTTCATCAGCGTCGTAAAGAAATGTCCCGCCGGGAATAATCATCATCCACTCCGTGTTCCAGACCGATCGGCCAATCAAACGGCTGTCGGAAATGGTTTCCTCTTCATTAAAAACACCGCTGTCATGGTAGGCACGGAAACTGGTGAAGCGGCGAATATCAGCAAAGGTATCACTCAGGGAATCATTTATCGGTATCCAGTCAAGATCGATCAGGTCTGTGGCGCCGATAGGAAACGGCACCGGCAGTTTCTGGTCAATAACCCGCC
>DAOVTM010000304.1 GCA_030633145.1 Desulfobulbaceae bacterium | reverse complement strand
TTCCAGCTTCACCATTTAAATTACATCATTTTTGGGTTGATATCCGTAATGTTTAAAATAATTCGATGAATTAGTCACCTTACCGGTGTCGCATGGAAAACAAAAAACTATGGAAACAATAAGAAGGCACAGGGCAAGCAGGATGCGGGAAATCTGTTCCTTACTTCTACAGATAATGATAATGTGCTAGCCCGCTATAGAATACGCTCAAACTGTAGAACTACCAGGGAACAATGAACATTGAACTAACCAGACTGCTCGACCGCAGCGGAGACAAGATCCGGGCAATATTAAACATCCTCATTGAAAGCCCCTGCTTTTACCTGACCGACAACCAGGAGCTTTTCTATTTCCTCCGCCGCCACCGTCGGGAGTTCAGCGATTATTACGAAAAAATGTATGGCTGGCAACTGATCATGGACTCCAAATGCGCCAGGGTATTCAAGGAGACCTGGCATAACAATGCCATCACCCCGGCCAACCGGGCCATGTTCACCTTCCGGCGCAGGGATGAATGTCTGGCCTTTATGATGCTGCTGGAGTTTTTTGAACTCCAGCTTGAACAGAACAGCATGACCGTGCAAGAACGGGACAACCTCCGCTTTCGTTTCGGTGACCTGTTGCAGCATGTCCATCGTCGTTTTCAGGAATACTTTCCAGATGAAACAGAGAGGAATACAACAAAATATACAGAAAAAAACGTCCTGGACAAGGCCCTGAAACCCATCATGCCCCAGCTTGAAAAATACCGTTTCCTCAAAAAAATCCCTCCACCCCAGGATCTCAAGGCTCAGCAAAACGAGGTGATTTACGAAGCCCTGCCTGCCCTGTATCATTATAACACTGCCGCCCTCAGTCGTATTCTGCCGGAACTGGACAACCAAGAACCAGCACAATCAGAATCATGAAAAAAACACCCCCCTACACCATATCCAGGGTTCGTCTGATCAACTTTCATAATTTTGTTGATGAGACCATCACCATCCCGGAAAACGGGCATCTCTTTCTCCTCGGAGATAACGGCTGCGGCAAGACCACGGTTCTTGATGCCATCCACTATGTGTTGACTGCTGGTCGGGCCATGGAGTGGAATTCCGCAGCCAGGGTCGTTAAACGGAGACGAGACGGGCGGAGGTTGCAAGGGGTTATCCTGCGTTATAATATGGAAACCGGGATCATGAACAGGGACGGTTCTATCACCTACGCTGCTGTTGAAATTGTTGGCCGCAACGGTCGCCCCCTGACCATTGGCCTGGGGATGTCAGTATTGAGCATGGACGAGACCGTCAAACCCTGGGGTGTAATTCGTGAATGTGCCCTGGATGAAATTCCCTTTCTCATGGAAGATGAACACGGCAGACGACCAGCCTCAAAACGGGAATTCAAACAGGCCCTTGGCTCCAGCCGTGGTTTTTATCGGGACGCTGCCAGCTACCGCCGGGAACTTGCAACCAGGCTCTTTGGCAATGCAGACAGCTACGGGGAGATCTGCCGCTTCCTGAAAATGGGTAAGGCATACCGGGAGATTGCCGCTGGTGCCGCAGATTACCATGAGCTGTTCAAGCAGTTATTGCCGGAACCGCACACCTCTATCTTTGAACAGATTATTGACGGCTTGCGCAGCCTGGACAGCTCCCGTTCCCTCCTGGATGACCTGGCACAAAAGGTGGAATATGTCCGCTCGCTCCAGCATCTGGTTGAGTCCATTGGAGCGCAAAAGGAGGCGATATGCCGTTATGACTGGCTGCTCTGTCACTGGAACCTGCAAGAGAACGGGCAGCAGCAGGAAGCGATTACAGAAGCAGTATCCCGCCTTACTCTGGAACAGGATCAGGCAGAGAGCAGGTTGGTTCACCTGAAAAAGGAAAAACGACAGTTCCAGGAACGGCTGGACGATCTCAAGGCCAGAGACAGCAGCGGCTTGGTTCGTCAGGAGGAAAATTGCAAGGCGGAACTTATTGAAAAAAAGGCCAGGCTTGTCGAGCATGTCAGCCGGTTGCAGGCCAGGAAAAAAGCAATGCGCCGGGCAGAGCAGGAGAACAGGAAGCAGCAAAAGGCGTTGACAGAACAGCTGGGCAGACTGGTCAGCGAATGCGGTCGCCGGGCCCGCAGCCTGCCCTTTTCCATTGCCTCCCTGCAACAGGAAGCGGATCAACTGTTTCGCAGCCCTGAGGCGGAATCATGTGAACAGATGCTGGGAACAGATATTTTCGCCACAATGGAAGAGCAAATCCAGGAATTTACTGCTCAATCCGTATTACTTGCGGATAAGATCACCCAGTCCAGGCAAGAGCTTGCTGGCCTGGACAGGAAGCTGGTTGATCTGCGCAAACAAAAAGACCCGCAGCCAGAACAGGATATAGCATCCTGTATCCGCAGCCTGCGCAACAGAATGATTACCCCCCGTCCCCTCTACCTTGGCCTGGAATGGCTGCCCGGTTTGAGCAGACAGCAACAGGGGTACATTGAAGAGGCCATTGGCGAGGAAGTGCTGGCCACCCTGCTGGTGCGTGACGAGGACTATCCGGCCTGTTGCAGTGAAATCATTTCCTGGCCGGGAATCAGGGTCAGCTGCAAATCACGCACCCGGGAAGACCTGCCCGACTGGATGCGAACCGTCTTTGATATACCTGAATCCGATCCGGTTGCCCTGCGCTGCCTTGGCGGGGAAATGGAATCCAACCGTGCGCCGTCAGTCAGACAGTTGGAGCGAAAAAACCTGCTTTCCTTTCGTAGTCATGAACGAACGCTGTTTGAGTCCCCTGCCCGTCTTATTGGTGCGGAAAGCCGTAAACAAACCCTGCTTCGTGAAATAGCAGCCCTTGAAGAGGAGTACGCAAACACCCTTGCCGGGCAAAAGAAACAGGAGCAACAACTGAAGAGCCTGCAAGGTAAAAAAGCTGCTCTCCATGATTTCAAGAAAATCCTCACTGCATTTCTGAACATAATTCACAGCCAGGCACGGCTGGTCATCAAGGCGCAGCAGGAGCAATGCCATTGTCAGCAGAGGTATGACCAGCAAAAGGAAATCCATGATGAGCAACAATTAGAAGTGGAGAACCTGACAAGTCGTGGCCGTGAACTGAAAAAACTCATTAGCGGACAGGGACTGGAGGGGCTGGAACGGCGTATCAACACCATGGAGAAGAGATGCCGCAAGGCTCAGGATACCATTGATCAGGCCAACAAAGAGCTTGGTTCCATCCTGGAAAAGATCAAAGAACGAGCGGCGCAGAAAAATCAGCGAATCAAGCAGGCTGAAACGTTGCAGATGCAGCTTGCAGACAAGGAAACATCACTTGCCGCCCTGCTGGCTGAGGATACTGATATTGCCTACTATGTCCTGAAAAGCAAGACCGGACACCGGTTCACCAGCAGTGAGGCCATTGCCAAAAAATGGCGTGATGCGGATCGTCAGGCCATCCAGCTAATCGAAGAACTCAAGGTCAAGATCAATGACCCAAGGTTTGGGGCGGCCTTTCGTTTTTACTATGAAAAGGCGGACAACGAGGTACGTGATTTTCGCAGCCGCCTGATATCGGACATTCTCCCGGAACAGGAACAGGCGACCAGGGAACAGCAGGAACTGATAAACGATCACACCCGGGAGCTGTTTAAACGTATCATTATGACCGACCTGATGAACTATCTGCGCAGTCATGTCTCCAGCCTGGAACTGATGATGCGCAACATCAACAGCCTGCTGCAGGAGCGATCCTTTGGCGGCCAACAGTACCGGTTCCGGGTTCGTCCTCTGGATACTTATAAACAATTGATCCAGGTGATAAAAAAGTTCAGCTCCTTTGACCCGGAGGCGGAAAAGGAGGTGCGTCATTTCTTTGAAGATCACAGTGATGACATCATGGCTGCCGAGGTGGGAGCGGTGCCGGACGAACTGGATTACCGCAACTGGTATCGGTATGAGATGGAGGTTTTTACAAAAAAGACTTCTGGAAACGACAAGGGGGTGGTCATGGACAGAGCCACCAAAGCCATCGGTTCAGGCGGAGAACAGGCCGTACCAAACTATCTCCTGATCCTGACCATTGCCCATTTTCTCTATCGCGGCAAGAATATCCGCCTCCACACCCTGCTCTTTGATGAGGCTTTCTATGGTATTGACGCAGGGCGGCGGGATCAGCTACTCGGCTTTGCCACGGATCTTAATCTGCAACTCTTTGTGGCCTCGCCAGACCAGGACGGGGTACGCCGGGAAATCAGCCATTCCACCACCCTGTTTGTGGTCAAGGATACGGATTTTAATATCCATCTCCGTGATTTTCACTGGGAAAACCCGAATATTGTCAAACAGCGGCAGTTGTTTGAAGAAGAAAAGCCGCAACAGCCCATCGCCTTTGGGGAAGAGTTGTAAATGGAGCAGACAGTCTCGCCCCTGCTCTTGCAGATTATAGATAGGATATGCAAACGGTATGAAGCACGAGGTTCGCTGTCCGGGATTATGAAACTGGGCCAGGAGTTTGAGCCGGAGGAACGTGCCAGCCTGGAGGCATTTTTGGCCTTGTTCCGTTGACTCATACTGCAAAGGATGAGATCAAGCTCTCCTTTGACCGTTTACTGTCAGGCAAAGATAAAGCCGAGGTTGCACACTGGCTCAATGCGATCTATAGGCTGGCAGGTCGCAAACCGGCAAAGGCGCAGTCCCGGCAAAAGCAGCTCAACCAGCTCAAGAATGCAGCAGAGCTGTTGCTGGATCAACTGCAACTTGCCTTTCCCCGCCTTGATCCAGTGCATCATTTTCTCCAATCCAATATCCACCCGCTGGGCAATAAACTTGCAAGACATCCTGAGCAGGTCAAAGAACGCTATTTCACTGTGGGCAGGATCGTTGATTTCCTCCTGGATAATGAAGAGGAAATCACCCTCTCTGAGCTGGGAGCCTCTTTTTGCGGCAACAGTAAGACCCTGCGCCAGGGTGAGACAAAAAATATGGTTGAGCAGTGGCTGCGTTTGCAACGACCAGAACTGCCTGAGGAGCTGCCGGTCTGGGATGAGTTTCTTGTTATCCGTGACCGCTTAACCATAACAGCCCTGATTTTTGCTCCGCTCATTTACCAAAAAAACGGCAAGGAATATGACTGGATAGAGCAGTTATACCAGGCCGGAGAACCTGCGGTGGTCAGCTGGTTTCATCTTGAGGGGATCACCTCCTGCCGATTGGCAGGAGATAAACAGGCAGGGGACAAACAGGACACCTTTACCCTGGTCAGCTGCGAAAACGAGGCACCTTTCAGCCGTTTGCTCAGGGAGGAGCAG
>DAOVTM010000190.1 GCA_030633145.1 Desulfobulbaceae bacterium | reverse complement strand
TACCGTTATCGGCCTGCTGGTGGTTATCTTTTACATGGATTGGCGACTGGCCATGCTCTCCCTGATCTTTTTACCCATGGCCGCAGTTCCTATTGTGGTGTTTGGGAAAAAATTCCGCAAGATCAGTACCCGCTACCAGCAGGGGATGGGCGAGGCCAGTAATTTTCTCAACGAGACCATCCGTGGTACCAGGATCGTCAAGGCCTTCTGTATGGAAGAGGAGGAGAAAAAACGGTTCGGCAAGACCCTGCAAAAGCTGTTTGATACCCTGATGAGTGAAACCCGCTATCGTTGCCTGTCCCATCCCCTGGTTGAATTTCTCGGCGGCATCGGCATGGCTCTGATTATCTGGTTTGGAGGCATACAGGTCTTACAGGGTAACTCTACACCTGGTACCTTTATGTCCTTTCTCACCGCTCTGGTCATGCTTTATGAACCGGTTAAGGGGGTGAGTAAGATCAACTCCACTATTATGTCCGGGATGGCAGCTGCCACCAGGATATTTGATTTACTGGATATTCAGTCGGATATTCTGGAAGAGCCGGATGCCGTTCCCTTGCCGCCTTTTAAGGAGAGTATCGAGTTCCGCAATGTCTCCTTTGCCTACGAGAAGGAGCAGAAAGTATTGCGGGAGGTGAATCTGCGGGTTGCCAAGGGGGAAGTCCTGGCAGTGGTTGGTTCCAGCGGAGGCGGCAAGTCAACCCTGGCCAATCTCCTGCCCCGTTTTTACGATGTGACGGAGGGCAGCCTCTGTTTTGACGGCCATGATGTCCGTGGGGTGACCCTGCATTCCCTGCGCAGTCAGCTTGCCTTGGTCACCCAGCAGACCATTCTCTTTAACGATACTGTGGGCAATAATATCGCTTACGGGCAGACCGGCTGTTCGCATGAAGCGTTGGTCGCCGCAGCTGAGGCAGCCTTTGCCCTTGATTTTATCAATGAACTGCCCCTGGGTTTTGATACCGTGATCGGAGAGTCTGGAACCCGTCTCTCCGGCGGACAGCAGCAGCGAGTGTCCATTGCCCGGGCAATCCTCAAGGATGCACCCATCCTGGTGCTGGATGAGGCAACCTCGGCTCTGGATACAGAGTCGGAACGTAAGGTGCAGAAGGCATTGGAAAACCTGATGGAAAACCGAACCACCATTGTCATTGCCCATCGTCTCACCACCATTAAAAACGCAGATCGAATCATTGTGATGCAGGCTGGTCGCCTGGTGGAAGAGGGTACCCATGAGGAACTGCTGCACAAGGGCGGTGTCTATGAGGGGTTGTATAACCTGCAGGACAGATGATTCGTCCGGGGGCAGCGGTTTTCTGGTGCGTGGGTTTGCTGGCCTTTGTCCTGCCGCTTTCCACCTCTGCGGTCTCTGTCTGTGCGCTTCTCCTCCTTCTCTTGTGGCTGGTTGAGGGTAGTTTTGTTGATAAATTGTCGGAGATATTGAGTAATCCGGTTGTTGTCACCGTCCTTGCATTTTTGCTGTTTTTTTCCCTTGGTCTGCTGTGGAGTTCTGACTGGATTGCAGGATTGGAGACCCTGCAGGGCAGTTGGAAGATCGCCATGCTGCCGGTATTTCTCACTGCGGTCAGCTACCAGAGACGATCCCTCTGTGTCAATCTCTTCCTGGCTGGAATAAGCCTGACCATGCTCATCACCTTTCTTGCCTGGTTTGACCTGATCCACTACGCCGATGTCACCCCCCATCACCTGACCCGCAAGACCTTTCATGTGGTTTATAACCCCCTGCTCGCCTTTGCCATTTATCTTGTCCTGCACCAGGCAATCTGGGAGGTCAAACAGGGTGCGGCACGTTTTTTCCTCTTTGCTCTGGCTGCGATAATGATCTTTAATATGTTCATTACCGAGGGACGCACCGGGCAGCTGGTCTTTTTTGTTCTGATGGGACTACTGCTCTTTCAGGTATTCAAGGGGAACAGGCTTAAGGGGATGCTGGCAGTCTGTATCCTGCTGCCGATGATGTTTGCGCTGGGATACAGTTTCAGTCCAATGTTTAAACAGCGGGTGGATGTTGCTCGTGCCGAAATCCAGGGGTTTAAAAAGAATCCTAATACCTCTGTGGGGATGCGGATGCAGTTCTGCGCTAACTCCCTGGTGATTATCGGCGAGCATCCCTGGCTGGGGGTCGGTACAGGTGGTTTCAAGGATGCGTATGCCCGGATGAACCTGCAACGATCACCCTACTGTATAGCAACGGATAATCCCCATAATCAGTATGTGCTGGTGGCTGCCATGCTGGGTATTCCCGGCCTTGTCCTGCTGCTGTTGATTTTTGTGGCCATGTTTTATCAGGCCTGGTTGGTGGAGGATCAATGGCAGCGGATTCGTTTTGCCTTTCCCCTCTTTTTTATGGTTATCATGGGGGCGGAGTCGTACCTAAAGGTCTATGAGACCGGTTTCTTTTTTGCCTTGATGGCGGCAGTTCTCTATAAAAAGAAACCAGATGAGCGGCTGCGCCAACTGGCCGCAAAAAACAGGGAACAGGAAGATATACAGAATAAAGAAAACAAGAAATGTTGGCTTATTCTCTCCTATCGAGCCAATGTACCAAATTCAGCCTGCTCCCAGCATATTGATGATCGGCTGCCCTATTTTCAGGCACAGGGTATTGAGCCTGTCCTCCTCACCGGGCCGGTGGGTGAGCAGTATGAGGAGGGGATACATATCAGGACGCACAGTCTGGCACCGTCTGGGATTCGTTTTGAACTGCGTCATTTTCTTCGTAAACATCTCCATAAACGGTACCAGTTCAAGCTGGTGGAAACCCTGCTGCTGCTGCCGGTGTTTCCCTTCTATCTGCTGGAAAAAATCATCATTAACCTGGAGAGCGAGTGGTCCTGGTGGTTCATGGCCTCTATACGGGGATTCTTTCTCTGCAGGCAGCTAGAGCCAGAAGTCATCTATTCCACAGGGGGGTCTGCCTCCGCCCATCTGGCTGCCCTGCTGCTCAAGAAGTGGACTGGTGTCTGCTGGCTGGCGGAGACCCAGGATCCCCTGGTTCACGACCGGGACTGGCAACGCGGCCATCTGGTGCTGCGGGTCTATACCTGGCTTGAGAAAAGGATCTGCACCCGGGCCGATGTCTTTATCTTCCTGGTCAAAACGGCCATGGAGCATACCGCAGCCAGGACTGGCACTTGTAATGGAGCTGTGATTTATCCTGGTTCTGTTCCGGAATACTTTTCTGCACACCAATACCAGAAGGGTGAGGTTTGCCGCTTTTCCCATTTCGGCTCCCTGGGCGGCACCCGTAATTTGGTTGTTTTCTTTAAGGCATTGCAACGGGTACTGGCAGAGGAAGAGCAGTTGCCAGTGGTTGAGGTCAATCTGTACGGTTCTTTTGACAGTGTCTCAAGGCGGGCTATGAATTTGTTGCAGTTGGAGGATACGGTTATCTGCCACGGCCCGGTATCACGAGAGAAAGCCTTGCAGGCAATGCAGCGGGCGGATTGTCTCCTGCTGGTGCAGAACATTATCTATTTTTCCTGTGAGACCATCCCCTCCAAGGTGTATGAGTATCTGCTCTCCAGGAGACCTATCATTGGCCTGCTTCATAACAACAGAGAACTGGAGGAGATGCTGCTGCAAAATGGTCATTACGCAATTCCCGGGGATGAAGTTGAACCCGTGGCTGGAGCAATCAGGAAAATACTGGCTCGCTTTGCACAGGAACAACTTGAGAATATATCTCTGAAAAAAGAATGGACAACTGCTGCTGCTGTTGATGAGCTGATCAGGAAGTCTGAAATTAATGTCGAATCTTGATCAGGGTATGTCGAATGCAGAAGTTTAACAAAATGCGAATATTAATCATAAAACCAAGTTCGTTAGGCGATATTGTCCACACCCTGCCTCTGGTACACGCCCTGAAACGCAGCTACCCAGACTGTTCCATCGGCTGGATCGTGCAAACAGCCTTTGCACCGCTCCTGGAAGCGGATCCCTGCATTGATACCCTCTATCCGATCCACATTCCTTCCACCAGCGATCCGGCAGCGGGTCGCTTTGCTTGGCTGGCGGCATTCAAGGCCACTCTTTCCACCTTGCGCAGTCTGCGCAGGCAGTTGTCGCATAATCCCTATCATCTGATCCTGGATTTGCACAGCTCTTTTCGCAGTGGACTGCTGGGGCGTACCAATCCTGGTGGTACAAGGTTTGGTTTTAAGGATGCCAGAGAACTGAATACCCTGTTTCAGAACCAGCTAGTTGTTGTGCCAAGCACTGTTCAGCACGCCCTGGAAAAAAACCTCCTCTTTGCTGACCCTCTGGGCTGTGAGGTGAAAAAGGAAGATTTTTTTATTTCGACCTCTCGTCAGGATCGGGAGGAGGTACAGTCCTTTTTTTGCCAGCAGGGGATTGACGTTCAGACCCCGCTCATTTACGCTAACCCTGCTGCCCGCTGGAAGAGCAAGTTCTGGCAGAAGGAGAAGTGGGCGGAACTTGCCGATTGTTTTGCGGGAAAAAGTATGGTAATGGTGTTTGGCGGCAGCGGACATGATCTTCCCTATATCCAGTCCATTGCCCAGTTAATGAAAACACGGCCCCTCATTGCTGCGGGTCGCTTTACCCTACCCCAGACGGTTGCTCTGATCCAGAGGGCAGCCCTCTATGTGGGACTTGATTCCGGGCCCATGCACATCAGTGCTTTGCTCGGAACACCGGTGGCAGCTCTGTTTGGAGCGACTCATCCTGATCGAGTGGGTCCTTATGAGGTGCAACACCGTATTATCCGGGATGAGACACTGGACTGCCTGGAGTGTCGCAAGCGAGCCTGTGCTGAGATGAGTTGTATGGGCAATATTTCTGCTGCCAGGGTATATGAAGAGGCACTGTCACTGCTGCATGAAGAGTGACCTGGAGGGTACAGAGATTAAAAATAGAGCAAAAAAGGAAGATAACCTGTGAGACTCTGTGTAATATCGGATAAATAACGTATGAAGATCAGTTTAATCATAACCACCTATAACTGGAAAGATGCCCTGGCAGTCTCGCTGAAGAGTGCCCTGAACCAGACAAAAGAACCACTGGAGATCATTGTTGCTGATGACGGCTCCAACAGCGACACTGCTCAGGTTATCGAGGAGGCGGCAGCCCGGGCAACAGTTCCGGTGATCCATTCCTGGCAGCAGGACAAGGGGTTCAGGCTCTCCACCAGCAGGAACAAGGCCATTGGCCGAGCCCGTGGCGATTATATCGTCCTGGTTGACGGGGACATCATCATGGAAAAACATTTTATTCTTGATCATGCCCGTACTGCCCGTCCCGGTTTTTTTGTCCAGGGAACCAGGGTACTGCTGGGACAGGATCTGTCTATGGAAATCCTCAACACCGGCAATATGAGCGGATCTTTTTGCCGGAGAGGGGTGGAGAATAAAAAAAACTGTCTACGTTCTAAACTGTTGTCACGTCTGTTTTCCTTTAAGCGTAAGGGAATGAACGGGGTGAGAACCTGCAATTTTGCCTTCTGGCGGGAGGATGCCCTGGCCGTAAACGGCTTTAACGAAGAGTTTATCGGCTGGGGACGGGAAGATTCAGAGTTTACGGCACGACTGCTCAACTATGGCCTTATCCGGCGTAATCTTAAGTTTAACGCCCTGGTCTATCACCTCTATCATGCCAATAATGATCGCAGTCATCTTGCGGAGAACGACCGGCTGCTGGAGGAAACAGTGTCTCGGAAGCGGTGCTGGTGTGAGAAGGGGATCAGGAGACGGGAGACAGGTGAGCGGAGCGGAACACAGACTTAGGGAGACAGGAAAGAAAAAACAGCACCGTAGGGTTGGTACACCTTTATTATCTGGTCAGTGGCGGGGAGTCCGGCGGCTGCCAGTCGGACTGCAGTTCGTGCAGTTTGGCATACTTGTAATAGGTACCTTCAAAGTTGCCGATTGCGATAACCAAGCCGGGCCAGCCGTCCAGAATACCTTTCTTCAGGATATACATGTGAAAAAACGACCATAGTCCCCGGCCAAGAGCCTTGAGCATCCCCCCGCTCTTTCCCCGCTGCCGGAGTTTTTCCGCTCCAAGGGTGGAGTATCTGTTGGCCTTATGGGCAACCTCTTCAAGGTTTTTATAGGGGAACTGCCAGATTGCTTGTTGCAGGTAGCCCACCGGTTTGTCGGATATAATTGTATATTCCTCATGCACCGGATCCTTATCTTTAAATTTCAGGACACCCTTTTTAAAGAGTTGCGGCTGGCGGTAGTCGGGGTAAAAACCGGAGTGTTTGATCCAGCGACCCATGAAAAAGTTGCGACGGGGAATATAGTAGGCATCAGCCAGATCTGGCAGGTCAATGGTGCGCAAGATTTCATCACGAGCCTCTGGGGTACATCGTTCGTCCGCATCCAGGGAAAATATCCAGTCATGGGTACATGCTGCCATGGCTCTGTTTCTCAGGTCGCCAAAGCCCCGGAAGGTGATCTGCTCCACCCTGGCACCCATCTCCTCAGCTATGGAGGCGGTCTCATCCTCGCTGTAGGAATCAGCCAGAATTATCTCGTCCGCCCACAAAACTGAGTTAATGGCGGAACGAATTTTGTCCGCCTCGTTCCAAGCAATGATATAGACGGTGATTTTTTGTTTCCCCGTTGTTCTGTCCTCTGGCATTATCGTTTGGGAATGATCCTGGGACGTGGACCTTTTCTCGTCCCGCCGCCACCTTTTCCGCTGGCAAGCTGAACCACGATATTGTCAGTTTTACGCAGCCGATTTGCCAGAGTTTTAAAGAGATGATGGGAAATGTCGGGGTATTTTTCTATCAGTTCCGACAGCTTTTCACCCGGATACCGTTTGATCTTACATCGACCGGATGAGATCACCGAGGCATACCGCTCCTCACCAAGGATACAGGCCATCTCACCAAAATATTCCCCTGGTTCTGTGATTTCAGCTATTTTCTTCCCTTTTTTCAGAACCGCAACCTTACCACGAACAAGTTTGTAAAAGTTGTGATCCTCCTTATTCCCCTCCTGGATGATCACGTCACCGTCTTCATACTCCTCAATATCCGGGTTCAAGAGGTATGTGGGCATGGTGTCTTCATGAACAACCGTCCGGCGCAACACCTCTTCAATATCGGTGACACCTTGGATAGCCTTCAATAAACCCGCCTGACGTAGCGGAACCATCCCCTCCTGGGTAGCGATTTTTCTGAGCTGCTCTTCGGGCAATTCCGCCTGGATGGCCTTAGCAACCTCTGCGTTCACCGTCATTAATTCAAAAAATCCAACTCGACCCTTATAGCCCAAGCCATTACAGACCGCACAGCCGACGGCCTTGTAGAGTTGAAAATCATCCTTTTTGATCTGTTTTTCAGTAAAACCTACTTCAAGTAACCGAGCCTCACTCAGGATGGTTGGTTTCTTACACTTCTGACACAGGCGCCTGCCCAGTCGCTGGGACAGCACCATGGTGAGCGATGATGCCAGCAGGTAAGAGGGAATACCAATGTCAATCATACGACCGACTGTGGAAGGAGAGTCGTTGGTGTGGAGGGTGGAAAAAACCAGATGGCCTGTCATGGCCGCCTTCATGGCAATTTCCGCAGTAGAAAGATCACGAATCTCACCAACCATGATGATGTCGGGATCCTGGCGGAGAAAGGCCTTAAGTGCCGCTGGAAAGGTCATGCCCACTTCAACGTTGACGTTGACCTGATTAATTCCCTTGAAGTTAAACTCCACTGGATCTTCCGCTGTGAGGATCTTGATGTCCTCTG
>DAOVTM010000228.1 GCA_030633145.1 Desulfobulbaceae bacterium | reverse complement strand
CTGACACTTTCGAGGTTGCAACCACTTTTGGTGCATAAAATGCACCCTACAACGTCCCGTTTTTACAAAGATGTAGGGTGCGTTTTACGCACCATGCAGTTACTGTTTTTTTCTTTTGACAAGGCCCAATATTTTTTTGACCAGCACCGGGAAAATGCCAAGGATAACAAAGGAACCGATCAGGCCGGGCGCGAGAATTACAGCGAGTGAATCCAGCTTGGCAAGCGCTTTACCGGCATTTACATAAACGGCTGTACCTGCCAGCATCCCAAGCTGAGAAACCCAGTAAAAGGTGAAGAGGTGCATCTTGGTCAGGCCGAGTACCAGATTGATGATAAAGAAGGGAAACACCGGAATTAAGCGCAGGGTAAAGAGATAAAAGGCTCCTTCTTCGTCAATCCCCTGGTTGATGGTGGATAATTTTTCTGCAAATTTATCCTGAACCCAGTCGCGAAGGGCAAAACGGGCGACAAAGCAGGCCAGGGTGGCACCGATGGAAGAGGCAAAGGAGGCCACAAGAAGGCCAACTCCAAGACCGAACAAGGCACCGGCGGCCAGCGTCAGGATGGCCGCACCAGGCAGTGAAAGGGCGGCAACCAGAATATAGATCAGCATATAACCACCAATCACCATGACCGGTTTTTGCTGGTAGAGGTCTGCAAAGCCTGCCTGGGATTCCTTGAGATAGGACAGGGTGAGGTATTGCTGGAGGTCAAAGGCAAAAAAGCAGATCCCCAGAATGGTCGCTATCACAAGCAGGAGTATTTTTTTCAGCAGACTTTTATTCCTTGTGCTTGTGGGTATTTTTTCTGTTTCTGCTGATTTTTGTTGTTTATCTGTCATTATTTACCCTTGTCCATCGGCAGTTGCTAAGAAATCTGCCGAAGAATCGGTCATCTGATTGCGCGTAATCTGCCAGCTTAACGAATGTCTGATGAGGGATTACAGGCAGAACCCTTGAGGTTAAAGAACAACTTCAACCCTTTTTTAATGGTCGGTGAAAAAATCTTGGGGGAGAAGAAAGAACCGACAACCCGTTTATTGATCTCTGCCAGGGTGGGGTAGGGATGCACGGCTCCGGCCAGGGTTGACAGTTTTACCTTACCATTTAACAGGGCAATCCATTCTCCCAGCAAATCTCCTGCTCTGGGTCCAACCAGTTGGACTCCTATCGGTTTCTCGGAACTGTCCAGGATCATCTTGATCTTTCCCTGTTCCTCTCCCTCAGCTATGGCCCGGTCATTATCGGCAAAATTTTCTGTCCAGATCTGGTAGTCTATGCCGGCTGTTTTGGCCGCCTTTTCATTCATGCCAATGGAGGCCAGTTCTGGATCACAATAGGTTGCCCAGGGCATCCAGGTATAATCGGCCTTACGCGGCAGGTGAAAGATGGCATTGGAGACCACTATACCGCCCTCATACCCTGCGGCGTGGGTAAATTGAAAGGAACCGTTGACATCGCCCGGAGCATAGATATGGGAATGGTTGGTTCGCAGCCGCTTGTCCACTATGATCCCTTTTTGGGACATCTTGAGGTCGATATCTTCCAGGCCAAGACCGTCAGTATTGGGTTTGCGGCCAAGAGCGACCAGCAGGGTGGATGCGGTCAGGACAACATCTTTTCCCTGCTCATCAGTAATTTCTACCTGCCGTTCATTACCAAGATCCCTGATCTGCTGGATGGTTGCACCAAGATAAAAGCGAACCCCTTCAGCTACCATGGCGGCCATGGCAATGTCTGCCATGTCCTTATCCTCTTTGCTGAGAATTTGCTTGGATCGTTGGATAACCGTAACCTTGCTGCCAAGTCGGGCAAAGGCTTGAGCCATCTCAACCGCAATTGGACCGGCTCCCAGGACAATGAGCGATTCTGGCAGCGAATCAAGATAAAAGATCTCCTTATTGGTGATAAAGGGGGTGGAGTCAAGCCCTGGAAAGGGAGGCGCAGCAGAGGATGAACCCGTTGCAACCACCCAGTTCTTAGCAGAGATCACCGTGCCGTTTAACTCCACCGCATGCTCATCAACAAAGCGGGGCGAGCCGAATTCTACTTTGGCACCCAGTTTACAAAATCGTTCCACTGAATCATGTACCTGGATTGTGTCAATGACTGACTTGATCCGGGCCGCAACCTGGCTGAAATCAACAGGCGGCAGTTCAAGAGCGGGCAGACCGAAATCAGCGGCTCGCTGCATGGTATGATAGACATGGGCGGATTTAATTAAGGTTTTGGATGGCACACAGCCATAATGCAGGCAGTCGCCACCCAGGGATGATTCTTTTTCTATGATAAGTGTTTTTGCCCCAAGCTGCGCTGCTCCGGCGGTTACGGTGAGTCCGGCTGCTCCACCGCCAATTACTGCTATGTCATAATCGAATTTTGCCATTGTTTTACCTCGTTGATGGAGAAAAGCTCATGTTTCTTTCCCTCGTTCCCAAGCTCCTGCTTGGGAACTATGTAATGGTGCGCACAGCGCACCCTACATTTCTGTTTTCATGAAGTTTTCGGAGTCTGCGTTACCTGTAGGGTGCGCTGTGCGCACCAAAAAGTCGAAGGTCGGGTTAGCGCAGCGTAACCCGACAGTAAGTGTTGGATTACGCTACGCTAATCCAACCTACATGAGCTACATTATTCGACAACAACGAGAATATAAAGGATGCCCCTTTTTACGACCGTCTGATACCTGAACATTATTAGAATAATTGTTTTTGTAAAATAAGTCGCTGAAGAAAAGAAAAACTTACATAAATAATTTTAATCACCCAGACCACACAACATAAACCCAACCAGCAACGAACATTTAGCCTCGCAGGAAGGATAAAAACAGCCGTGTCTGCGAGTGGCGGAAGCGTTAGTTCTGCCCCAATAAAATTCCGCCAGGCTGAGCGGGGTCAGGTTGTGTTGTACAGCGTGCTGCAACAGTTTTGGCGCGCAGCAGTCACCGGTTCCCGTTGGGATTCCCCTGCCTGTCAAGGAAATTTGTTGAAATAATTGCTGTAAGCCGGCAGACTCTCCCTGGAAATTTTTTATCCGGTACATGTCGTGGATGTCACGCATCAGTTGTTGCGACATTTTTTTCCGTTTAGCAATCAGTTTTTGTTGCTGCGCACCTTTTTCCAGGGCATCAATCTGTTTTCCTGCTGTTTTTATCTTCCTTTCCCGGTGGTCATGTATTTTATGAAAAGTGGTCAGGTCAAAGACTGGCCCTACCCAGCCCGCAACCTGCCATACACCGTTATACTGACCGGAAAAGGCGCGTAATTCCACTCTTTTGTTGTCAGGAGTGTCAGCGATAAGTATCCCGAACATCTTTCCTCTTGCCGGGCCAAAGAGATACTTTGTGGAAAAACAGGGTTCAGCTCTGTCTGGCGTGGAGTCCAGATCAATGCGCTGCCTGTACTCAAGTCGTGTCATCAGTTCAAGGCAGGATTGGCGAGCCGGTTCTGCGGGTAAGCTGTGCTGCTCATTGCAGCGGGGACAGAAACCGGAGCAGCGGATATTGCTTTTTCCAGCTGATGCACTATCTTGAGGAGAGGGAATCAGCTTTGAGGGTATCAGCTTTGTTTTTGTACTTTTCACTTTTATCATTGCCTGTTTTGCGCTACTGTTCATGGGACTGATTCATAAAAAATGCAGGCATCCTTCAATTACCGGTTGAAGTCTGCGCTTACCTATCTGACATTTTTTGCACAATCTGGTTCCCAAGCTCCAGCTTGCTCTGGTTCCTAAGCTCCAGCTTGGGAACCTATTTTTAGAAGCTCCAGCTTCTCGTAATAACCGGGAAGCTGGAGCTGGGAACCAGGAAACTACTTTCTGGACAAGATGAAGGATGCCAGAATTTATAAAAAATTTATAAAAAATCATAATAATACCCAAATATCAGAGAACTTATATCCATCATGCCTTTAAAACGCAAATATATCCTCACCAGAGCCAGCCTGTTCCTTGCCGTTTTGTTCATTACTGTCCCCCTCTCCCTGGTTCCCTATCATGCCTGTGCCAAGACCGGTTCAGGCGATGTGGTCTGGAAAAAAACCATTGAGGTCTTTTCCGGCATCCCCTGCCTGACCAGTGACCAACTGGATTTTGGCAGTGAGATTATTCGGGGGCTAGATTATAACTCCCAGCGGATTTCCCGCATCCTCAGCACCCTGCCCGGAACAAGTTTTGACCTGAGCAAGCAGTCTTGGGTCATGCTGATGCAACTGAATCTCAGCTTTGAGCAGATGCGTATCTTTGAGCAGTGGGCCGAGCTGCCAGGTGCGGATATGCCCATAGCCATGGAGGCTCTGCCCAGGATCAACACCTTGAATTACGCAGCTGGCAAGACCTTTGCGGCCTTTATGGCTATTCCCGGCAGTGGCAAGGCCAGCTTTACCATAAAGATTATCCCCCTGCTCAATAAACTCGATGATGCCAATAACAAGGCAGCCATGGGATTTTTTTCCGTCAAGGATATTACTGCCAGGGCTGCCCTGGACAGCCTGGCCGAGATAGGAAGCTATTCGGAAAAAAAGGCTCAGGCCTGTGCTGCCCTGGCAGCAACCAGAGGCATGAACCTGGAGACCATGCGCGACAGCCTGCCTTTGATTTCCAGAACCCGTGACGACGATGCCTGGAATATGCGCACTCTTTTTCTTCAGAAGGGCATGGAGCGAAAAACGGCCTGGAATTGGCTGGTGCGTTATTTTGCCACCCCGCCACCAGTGCAGAATGTCCAGTTTTATCAGCTATCTGAAGCGGATCGAAGGATACTGGTCAAGGTTTTTTATGATGCCGGAGAAGAGCTGGTCTGGAAGATCAATAACCTGCACGGAATCACCGATCAGTATGGCTGGGAGATTTCCCAGGCCGGACTGCGGCGGATGTCGATCAAACGCCTGAATGGAAAGTTCAAGGAACTGTCCATCAAGACCAGGTACGCTTATGGCGGCAACTTCCACGCCGCTGTCAAGGCCGGTAATCATGGCCGGGTGGTCAGCCTGCTCAGTCAGGCCACCAAGGCCGACCGTAAACAGGTGGCCGTGGAACTGGTTTCCGCCAATATTTATGCCCTGTTGGCTCAGGGCAGTGAGCTGTATGACTCTTCGTTTCGGGATATTCTGGTACCGATCCTGAAAGGGCGCATTGCTAAGAAGTTTCAGGGTAACCTGCTCTCCTTCCTCAAAACCGTTGACCCGGAGAATCAGCTAGTTTCCAACTTTATCGTCAGCCTGGCACAAAAGGGCAAGCTGACCTCCTTTTTTCCCAAAGACACGGCTGAGCAGGAACTGGTGCTGGATCTGGTGGCACGGTCGGCCTTTAAGGATGAGGATGCTATTCTCCTCTTTTCCGCCACCCTCAAGCATCTGCTTACGGTGCTGGAGCCGGGAGCGAGGAATTTTATTGTCCATAAGATGGTGATTGAGGCGGATAAGGATCAGGGCAAACCCATTTTTTCCACCATGATCACGGTGATTTTGCAGTACTATATGCAGGAATATCCCGAACTGCTGGATAAGGAGGCGCGCAGGCTGATTACACGGGCTGTGGTTCGACATGGAGCCGTGGATCTGAGCCGCTACCAGGTCACCCCCTTTGCGGAGTGGAAACAGGATCGCCGTCTGGGTTCAATCTCGGTATTTCATCCAGATGATGATGGGCGAAAATCGTTTATCTCCAATGCCCGCACCTTACAAAAGAATGGCTATCGGATGGTCTTATCGGAGCAATACACTCCCATGATGGATGCGGCTCAACGGAGGAAAATCAATGCCCGCATCGGTGCGGCGCGCACCAATCCAGGAAGCGGCCTGAACACCCTTTTCATTGCCATGCGTGATACACGGTTTTCCGTTGCCTGTGTTAAAAAGATAAACGGCATTACCATCCGTCACTCCCTCTTTGTCTATGGCAGCAAAAGAGAACAGCAGGAGCTGCTGAAACGTTTTCTCCTGGGCGGTGATGAGATGTTCGCCCAGCGCGGCCATTCCTACTGGCGTTCTGAACAGATCACCGAGCCGCTGGAACGGTTAAAGGAGCTGGGGCAGATTCGTAAGAAGGATTTAAAGGATAAACAGCGCTTTCTCAGCCTGGGTTCCTGCGGCGGGGTCAAGGCATATACCCACTTGACCAGGTTGTTCCAGGGGCATATTGATATCCTGGCAACCATTGGTACTGGTATGGCGATTATTAATGACCCTTATAACCGGAATTTTTTTGAGATTGTGGCAAAAAATCCCTCTACTATGACCTGGCGGGATATGGCGGATAAATCTTCGTTTATCTTTGCCAGTGGTCGGGGGCAGGACTATCTGCAGCCTGGTTCACTGACCTCCATTCTCCATAAAATTCTTGATGAGGAGAAGTCTTGATTGAAATATATGAAAAAAAAAGCTAAACAGACATCTGAAAAACTCATCACCCAGCGTTCGCTCTTTTATTGGGTGCTGCGAAAGCACCGGGGGATACAGCTGATCCTGCTTCTCATTATCCTGGCAAGCCTTTTTTTCCGG
>DAOVTM010000452.1 GCA_030633145.1 Desulfobulbaceae bacterium | reverse complement strand
GCTCCAGGTAAGCGAGCCTGCGAGACTCCGTCTGTGGGAACCAGGGGGCAATATGAGTTATCTGATTGAAATTGCGATTTAGCCTCGTACCCATGCTCCAGCGTGGGTACGCAATCTGGACGCTCCAGCGTCCTGTAGCAGCCGCTGGAGCGGCAATTAAGGTTCCCACGCAGGAGGTAAGCGAGCTTGCGAGACTCCGTCTGTGGGAACCAGTAGGAATTTAAGTGATAAATACGGGCTAACTACTACGGGGAAAGACTGACAAAATATCACCTGAAATTGAACAAATAAACTCAAACAGATCATGAAAGACAAAGAATGGCATCACCTGAAAGCAGATCAAACCATTAACCTGCTGCAATCTAATGTTCAATCAGGACTCAGCCAGGATGAAATTCAGCAGCGTCAGGAAGAGTATGGAGCCAACGCCCTCACCGCACAAAGAGGAACAAGCGGTCTCATACGTTTTCTCCTCCAGTTTCATCAGCCGTTAATCTATATCTTGATTGTATCCGGCTGTATCACGGCTTTGCTTCAGGAATGGGTGGATTCCGGAGTCATCTTCGGAGTGGTGCTGGTCAACGGTATTCTCGGCTATATTCAGGAGGCCAGAGCGGAAAATGCCCTGGCTGCTCTGGCCGACACCATGGTTGCCGAGGCTCTGGTCATCCGGGACAGTAAAAAGGAGCGCATCCCCTCAACAGAACTGGTTCCTGGTGACATTGTCCTGTTGTCTGCCGGTGACCGGGTTCCTGCCGACCTGCGGATTCTGCAATGCCGTGATCTGCAAATTGATGAATCCGCCCTTACCGGCGAGTCGCTCCCTGTGGAAAAGGCTATTCATACCCTGGACAGGGAAACAGAACTGGCTGAACGAAACAACATGGCCTATACCTCCACCATGGTTACTTATGGTCAGGCGACCACTATTGTCACTGCAACGGGCGACCATACCGAGGTTGGACGTATCTCCCAACTCATCTCCTCAGCCCAAAATCTGGCCACTCCCCTTACCCGCAAGATTACTCAGTTCAGCCAGGTGCTGCTCTATGTTATCCTGACCCTCTCTGTGGTCACTGTTGTGGTGGGATTATTGCGGGGACAGCCTCTCTTTGACATGTTCATGGCTGCGGTGGCCCTGGCAGTGGGAGCGATTCCCGAAGGACTACCCGCAGCCGTAACCATTACCCTGGCAATCGGGGTCTCCAGGATGGCAAAACGACGGGCCATTATCCGCAAACTGCCAGCAGTGGAGACCCTGGGCAGTACAACGGTGATCTGTTCGGACAAGACCGGCACCCTGACGGAAAACCAGATGACAGTACAGCTGATTGCTGCTGGAGAACAACTCTACGAGGTCAGCGGCTCAGGGTATGCGCCAGAGGGAACAATAAAGCATCAGAATGAAAAGGATGACATTGTTGCAAAGGAAAACATCGCCCTGAACGAGTGTCTGCAAGCCGGTATTCTCTGTAACGACAGCCTGCTCAAGGAAACCGAACAGGGTTGGCAGGTACAGGGTGATCCCACTGAGGGAGCATTGATAACTGCGGCAGCCAAGGCAGGAATCAGGGGAAAAGAGATCGAGCTGGGCTATCCCCGCCTGGACTCGATCCCCTTTGAATCTCAACATCAGTACATGGCAACCCTGCACGAGAGCGGAATCGACAGGCCGCACAGGGTCTATATAAAAGGGGCGGTTGAACAGGTCGTGGCAAAATGCGATTGCCTGATGGCACCTGACGGCACCAAACAACATCTTTCTCCTGAGAAAATACAGCAGCAGGTCTCGGATATGGCAAAACGGGGTCTGCGGGTGCTGGCTCTGGCCAGAAAAGATCTGCCCGCTGAGCCAACAGTCATTGAGCATCAGGATGTGGCATCTGGGTTGACCTTTCTCGGTCTGCAGGCCATGATTGATCCACCCAGGAAAGAGGCCATGGCAGCGGTCAAAACCTGCCGGGCAGCCGGGATAGCGATCAAGATGATCACCGGAGATCATCCGGTAACAGCAGCCGCCATTGCCGACAAGATTGGTATTTCTTCGGATCAGGCCGATGCAGCGGGGAAAACAGTACTCACAGGTAGGGAACTGGAAAAACTCAGTGACGAGGAATTGATCCAGGCCGCAGACAGAACTGCCGTCTTTGCCAGGGCCACCCCGGAACAGAAAATCCGCCTGGTCAAGGCATTGCAGGCCAAAGGCAATGTTGTTGCCATGACCGGGGACGGGGTCAACGATGCCCCGGCCCTGAAACAGGCGGATATCGGGGTTGCCATGGGCATTACCGGTACTGATGTCTCCAGGGAGGCCGCTGCCATGGTACTCACTGATGACAACTTCAGCTCCATTGAGGCGGCAGGTGAGGAGGGGCGGGGGGTGTTTGACAACCTGGCCAAGTTCATTGTCTGGACCCTGCCCACCAATCTGGGTGAAGGACTGGTCATCATGGCTGCTGTCTTTTCTGGGGTCACCCTGCCTATTCTGCCGGTGCAGATCCTGTGGATCAACATGACCACTGCCGGTTTTCTCGGCCTGACCCTGGCCTTTGAACCACGGGAACCTGGTATCATGGAGCGGATGCCGCGCGACCCGAAAACACCCATCCTTACCAATGAATTGATTATCAGGATTCTGTTAGTTGGTACCCTGCTCCTTATCGGCTCATTTGGTCTCTTTCAATGGGAGCTGGCAGCCGGAGCATCCATTGAGGCGGCTCGGACAGTGGCTGTGAATGTCTTTATTATCATGGAACTTTTCTATCTCTTCAACTGTCGTTCTCTTTCCAAATCAATCCTCCAGCTCGGATTTTTCAGCAATATATGGGTCTTCGGAGGGGTGCTGGCTATGCTGCTCACGCAGATGGTCTATACCTATGCACCGTTTATGCACCAGTGGTTTCATAGCACCGCCATCGGGTTTGACTCATGGGTACGAATATTGGCAACCGGGTTTGTTGCCTATCTCATTGTTGAAGGTGAAAAAAAGATACGGAACAGACAATAATAATTTAATGTTTTCCAGGACTGTTTTTTGCATATCTTTCAAACACAGCCCTGTACTTCCCGCT
>DAOVTM010000352.1 GCA_030633145.1 Desulfobulbaceae bacterium | reverse complement strand
TCTTCTATCTCTCTGATCAAATCTTCTTTAAGCCCATTATCTGTGCAATGTTCTTTAGCATTATCCAAAGATTTTCTTAATCCAGCAGTTTTACGTTTATTACCTTTTTCTTGAGCAATGTTAAGCTGTCTTTCTATTTCACAAAATTTCCTTTCACAGCCTTTCAAATTGTTACAATCAGAAGATGCTATTGCTGGGACATATATTGAGACAAATAGCAATCCAGCAAATACAACCGTTGAAACTGAAAAAGGTACATTAGTTTTCTTAATCATGATTATCCTTTTTTCTCTTTGTAAAGCTAACAATTTTTTGTAAAGCTAACAATCATTACAGGCTCCCTGGGAGCTGCTGCTGACGTATTTAATATACGGTGTTCGTCTTCTACCTTCCAGCCGACTCCAGGCTCTTTTCAACAATCTCCCCAACCCCGTTGGACAGGCTGGCAAGATCATTAATTCGTTCAAGCTCTGCCCGCATCAGTTTTTCACGCTGCGGGTCATACCGTGTAAAGAGGGTGAGCGGAGTCAGCAGCCTGGATGCTATCTGGGGGTTGACAGGATCAAGTTCGATAATTTGATCTGCGAGAAAAACATAGCCAGCACCGTCTTGAGCGTGAAACTGCTGCTGGTTGGCACCACAGAACGTACCAATCAAGGAACGCACCTTATTGGGATTTTTTATACTGAAGGCGGGATGGTTCATCAGTTGTTTTACCCGCCCCAGGGTACCAGGCAGGGTACAGCAGGCCTGGAGTGTCAGCCATTTATCAACAATCAATGGATCCTGCTGCCATTTATCATAAAAATCTGCCAACAACTCCTCCCCCTTGTCCTGATCCGCATTCACCACCGCAGCCAGGGCTGCCGAAACATCGGTCATATTATCGGCTCGGTAATACTGATCTGCTCCCAGTTGCAACAGCTCTTCATCCACTGCTTCACCATGCTCTTTGACCAGCAGGTAAAAAAGACAGCAGTTCTGCAGACTCCTCCGCCCTGCTTCCTCGGGTGAGTATTGGTAAGCTTCTTCCGTCCCCAGACTGTAATATTTTTCAAACAAAAGATCTCGATGCTCCCAACTGAGCTGATAGCGGAACTGACGACGTACCAGAGCCACGGCCTGGGGATCAATAACCTCCATCTGCTGGCTGATCCAGGTCTCGGTGGGCAGGGTCAGAGCAGCCGCCAGCAGAGCCGGGTCAGTCTGTTCATCAGCAAGCAGACCATCAAAACCATCGTGAAACAGCTTGGGAACCTCCACCTTTTTCCTCTTTTGAAATCTGCTGATCTGCGCCAGGAGATACTTGAGTCCCAGTTCCTGCCCCGCATCCCAGCGGTTAAAGGGGTCATTGTCATGAGCCATGAGAAAGGAGAGTTCTTCGTCGCTGGTATCAGACTTGATCTTGACCGGGGCAGAGAAATCACGCAGCAGCGAGACCACTGGTTTTTCCCCTATCTCCTTAAAAGAGAATTCCTGCTCTTTGTCTGTGAGTTGGAGGAGTGAACCCGTTATATCCCTGCCCCTGCTGTCCAGGAGACCGATTGCAATGGGGATGTGAAACGGTTTTTTCTCCGGGGCGTTTGCACCCTGATCTGCTGTTTTCGGGCAGGATTGACTGATGGTAAGGACACATTCCTTCCTGTCCGCATTGTATGTAGTGAAAACAGTAAGCTCCGGGGTACCGGCCTGTGAATACCATCGTTTGAACTGGCTCAGATCAATACCGGATTCAGCCCCGTTTCCATCCTGCATGGCCTGGACAAAATCATCACAGGTCACGGCCTGACCATCGTGCCGCTCAAAGTAGAGATCCATACCCTGGCGAAACCCATCCCTGCCCAGCAGGGTATGGAGCATACGGATGACCTCTGCGCCCTTATTATAGACAGTCAGGGTATAAAAATTGTTAATCTCGATATAAGAGGCAGGCCGCACAGGATGAGCCATGGGTCCACTGTCTTCCCGGAACTGAAAGCTGCGCATCACATTGGCATCGTTGATGCGTTTGACCGCTCTGGAACCCATATCGCCGGAAAACTGCTGATCCCGGAACACGGTCAGCCCCTCTTTCAGGCTGAGCTGGAACCAGTCCCGGCAGGTGATCCTGTTGCCGGTCCAGTTATGGAAATATTCATGGGCGATAACCCCTTCAATCCCCTCGTAATCAGAATCAGTGGCGGTTTCAGGCCGAGCCAACACATATTTGGAGTTAAAGACATTCAGCCCCTTGTTCTCCATGGCACCCATGTTGAAATCATCCACTGCCACGATCATATAGGTGTTGAGGTCATATTCCCGGCCATACTCTTCTTCATCCCAGCGCATGGCCTTTTTCAGGGATTGAACCGCATGATCGCATTTATCCTTATTGCGCTCTTCCACAAAAAAATGAAGGGCAACCTTGCGCCCGCTCATGGTGGTAAAGCTGTCTTCAATGCGCACCAGGTTCCCTGCCACCAGGGCAAAAAGATAGGCTGGTTTGGGAAAGGGATCGTGCCAGGTTGCGAAATGTAAACCATCCTTCATGACACCCTCTTCCAACAGGTTGCCATTGGACAACAGCACCGGACAGTCGGCCTGACTGCCGATTACGGTGGTGGTAAACACGGACATCACATCGGGCCGATCAGGATAACAGGTAATTCGGCGGAACCCCTCTGCCTCGCACTGGGTACAGTAATTGCCGGATGAACGGTACAACCCTTCCAGGGCGGTGTTGTCATCCGGGGCAATAACGGTTTCGATTTTCAGCTCAAATTGATTCGGCACTGTTGTCAGCCGCAGGATGGTACCATCGTAAGAGTATTCGCTTTCAGTGAGCCTCTTGCCGTCAAGAGTGACCCCGGAGAGTGTAAGATGTTCGCCGTTGAGCTCCAGGGCGGCCTGCGGATCTTCTGCTTGCGGATTGCGCTGTATGACAAGACTGGAGAATACTCTGGTCTGCTGCGGATCAAGTTCCACCCGCAGATCAATGGTTGCAATGGTAAAGGGATAGGGGCTGTAGTCTTTCAGGTATCTGGCAGTTCGGGTCATGGCAATGGGAATCAGGGGTTTTGGTTTAAGGTTTGACGTTGCAAAAAATGTACTCTATTGGTAATAACAGGGCAACTAATACGCAATCATTATTTAAATCATTTTTTCTACTGAACTGACAACGGGTTACGCTGAACATAGAGCAGCTACCCCCAGAATCCCTTGAACACTCTACAAACAGATATCCTAATTGTCGGCGCAGGACCAGGCGGCCTTGCCTGTGCCAAACTGCTGGCAGAAAACGGTCGCAAGGTTCTGGTAGTTGAGCGGAACAAGACCATTGGCAGCAAGGTCTGTGCTGGAGGCATTACCTGGGACGGCCTTATTAACCATGTACCGGAACGATTAATCGAACGAGGTTTTAAAAAACAGTATATTTTTTCCAATGCCCAGAAGATAGTTATCCGGGAAAAAAATCCCATAATCGCAACCATCAACCGGAAAACCCTGGGCAGATGGATGGCGGAACAGGCAGTACGAGCCGGGGCTGAGATTATCACCAACAGCAGGGTAAGTGCTGTCAACGGCCTGCGGATAACGCTTCATTCCAACCAGTTACAGAGTAGAGAGATAACCTGTACCCATCTGGTCGGGGCGGACGGAGCTGCCTCCCTGGTCAGACGCAGCCTGAACATACCAGTTCGTAACATCGGGCCGGGCATCACCTACCAGGTTAATGGTTCCCGTGAGCAGATGGAATGGCATCTTAACGGACGCGCCTTTGGATACGGCTATGGCTGGGTCTTTCCCCATCGAGATACCTTTTCCATTGGAGCCTACAGTCCCCAGGGAAATATGGGAGCGCAGGAGCTTAAAAAAAATCTCATTCGCTGGGCAGCAGAGAGAGGATATGACCTGCAACAGGAGCAGTGTCGGGCGGCAATGATCAACTATGATTATCGTGGCTATGAATTTGAAAACAGGTGGCTGGTGGGCGATGCGGCCGGGCTGGCTTCTGGCCTGACCGGTGAGGGAATCTATCCGGCGATTGTCTCCGGGGAGACCGTTGCCCGCAGGATTCTTGATCCAGCGGCCTCTGATGCCGCAATCAGGGGGATGGTAAAGAAACAACAGATGCATCACAGGGTCATCAAACTGTCGGCGCGTCATCCAGCCTTCAGTTTCATGCTGATGGAGGTCTTGATTATGCTGCTGCGGCTCAGGGTTGTCCCTTTTCGTTCCCTGGAGATGACGAGTTAATGCAATAAAAGATAGAAATAACACAAAAAACAATACAATGACTGAAAAAAAATCTACAAAGAAAATCATCGCCTATAATATCCTCTTTGTGGTCATCACCGGCAGCCTGTTCCTCTTTCTCTGGAACGCACCGCCCGAGACCACCGCCTTTCTCCCCCTGGATGAAAACCATGAACGGTTCATGCCCATGGGAAAAAAAGAGGCTGAAAAATTCTGCAACGACTGTCATGGCGATGGAGAAGACGCGGAACTGTCAGCAGATCATCCAGATAAATACCGCTGCCTGTTCTGTCACAAACGGGTCGTACCAGAAAAACCGGAGGAGTAAAAGATG
>DAOVTM010000431.1 GCA_030633145.1 Desulfobulbaceae bacterium | reverse complement strand
TGCATTATTTTCGTCATGATCATTATCGGCCTTGTCGGATATTCCTTTCTTAACAGGGTGAAATCGCAAATGGATATTGCCCTCCATGCATCCGCTGTCGATTCACTTTCCAATGAATTAAGTTCCCTGGAAAATAAATATATTCTTATTGGTGTTGAAGATCGCGACAAGGGGGAAGCCATCCTTGAGTACCATGCCGAGGTGAGCGATCAGATCCAGCGAGAGCTGAACCTGTTGCAGAACGTTTCCCTCACTGCCGGGCAGCAGGAGGCTGTCAGGTACATCGTCACAGAACTAGAAAAATATAAGGCATCATTTGCAGATCTTTCTCAATCGTATCATGTGCTTGAAGTTGACAAGGAGAGACTTGATGCCTCAAGTAATCTGATGGTTACTGAATTGCAGAATCTTATTAATGAACAAAAGCTGGAACTCAAGGAGCTTGAGCAGGCCGGATATGAAGATAAGCATCAAATTACCCTTCAGACCGTTCTGGTGGAAAAACTCTTCTACGCAGAGGTTGCCGAGCTTACGCTTTCCCATGCGGAGGCGGAATTTCAGCTGGATAAGCATCTTGATCGTATTGCGGTGATGGAGGGGGAGATGAGTAAGATGTCCATCCTGCTCGCTGAAGTAAAGGAGATAATACCACAGCTGACAACCCGCAAGGGCGGGAACGCTAAAAAAATTGTCATGATCGAGAAGATTGAATATCAGCTTCGGGAGTACCAGGAGATCCTTGAAGAGGTCATTCAGGCTGAATTCAATATAGAGAAGGATCAGCGAGAAACAGTTGCCGAACTCCATGCGGTTGATGTTGCCGCCAGGGTACTGGCAGGCAATCTCGATCTAAGCGCAGAAGCCGACAAGATACAAGCCGATACAATTCTTTTTGCCCTGGTCGCTTTTGCTGTTCTCATAAGCGGGGGCATGGCCTTCCTGATCTGCCATGGAATCAAGCAGAGCCTGACCGAGGTTAATCTGGCTGCATTTCAAGTCGCCCGAGCCAGCGAGCATCTGTCGGAAACATCGGAGTCTATGTCGCAGGGGGCTTCGGAACAGGCCAGTGCCGCCGAGGAGGCATCCGCGTCCATGGAGGAGATGGCCGCCAGTATTCGCCAGAGTGCGGATCATTCACGCGAAACCGAGATAATATCAAGAAAAGCAGCTAACGATGCCGCCAGCAGCGGTGCAGCCGTCAAGGAGGCTGTCGGGGCTATGCGGCTGATTGCCAAAAAGATCACTTTTATTGAAGAAATAGCGCGACAGACAAACCTGTTGGCACTGAATGCAGCCATTGAAGCGGCCCGCGCTGGAGAGCATGGCAAGGGCTTTGCCGTTGTTGCCTCTGAGGTTCGGGCTCTGGCGGTACGGAGTCAGGATGCAGCCGGTGATATTACGGAGCTGTCCGTCGATAGTGTAGAGGTTGCAGAACAGGCCGGGAGCATGATAAATAGTCTGGTTCCGGACATCCAAAAAACCTGTGACCTGGTTGAAGAGATCAGTGCGGCGAGCAGAGAGCATGATACCGGAGCGGATCAGGTGAATCAGGCCATCCAGCAGGTTGATCAGGTTGTGCAGGAGAATGCAGCTGCTTCCGAGGAAATGGCTGCCACCGCAGAAGAATTATCCGCTCAGGCAGAGACCTTGACTGGTATTATCAACAAGCTGATAAAGATACAATCCACGGTAGAGCATAAGAACATAATCCATCAGGAGAAAAGAGCAGTCGAACCCCGTTCCGAGTCCGAGGCTTCAGTGATGGTGCCAGACGGTTATGTACTTGTGAAAAAGCCGGAAGGTGTCGCACTGCAACTGAAAGGAGAGGAAAACAGAGGAGATGACGATTTTGTCAAATATTAAGGAACGTACATAAGATAACGTGCCCCTGATTATAACACCTTTAGATGTCTGGTGATATCCGGCTGCAAAAAAGTCACAGGAATGGAGGACGATAATATTTATCCCCAAGAGGTGCCTCAGGCTATGAGTGCCAGGGTCTTTCGACGTTTCAGTACCTTTATCCACGATGAACTCGGCATCAAGATGGGACCCCACAAGCAGACCATGCTTCAATCCAGGCTCTCGAAACGTCTGCGTACCCTTCAGCTCAACTCCTATGAACAATACTGTGACTATCTGTTTAGTTCAGAGGGGTTCAGAGAAGAGCTGCCCATTTTTATCCACCAGGTCACCACCAACAAGACAGAATTTTTTCGGGAACCGACCCATTACGGTTTTCTTGCCGAGCTGGTTCTGCCTGCCCTGGGAAAGAATCCTTCAAGAGGCCGGAAACTTTCGCTGTGGAGTTCTGCTTGTTCTACTGGTGAGGAGCCCTATACACTGGCCATGGTACTGTCCGAGTACGCACGTTCTCATCCCGGCTTTGATTTTGATATCCTTGCTACTGATATTTCTCCAGCAGTCCTTGAAGAGGCAACACGCGGTGTCTATGATGAGGGAAGAGTTGATCCCGTTCCATTGAACATGAAAAAGAGATACCTGCTCCGCTCAAAGGACAGAAAAAAGAATCTTATCCGGGTCGCTCCCGAGCTGCGCTCCAAGGTTCGCTTTCAATGGGCAAATTTAAAATCTCCACTGAGTAGGCTTACAAATCCAGTGGACATCATCTTCTGCCGTAATGTGATCATCTATTTCGACCGTCCTACCCAGCAGCTTGTCCTTGGCAACCTCTGCGCCCTGCTGAAGCCGGGCGGTTATATTTTCATGGGTCATTCTGAAACACTTAACAGTCTTTCGCTTCCTCTGACACCGGTGGTGCAGACTGTGTATCAGAAAACATAAGATTAGAAAACATAAGATCAGAAAATATGAAATTTGATTCTTTGCAAACAGTACATTATCTCAAACCGGCAGAGTTATGCTTTGCCGTTGAACCAGTCATCATAAAAACAATTCTTGGCTCCTGCATCACGGTAACTATGTGGTGTCAGCGGCTGGGTGCTGCCGCAGCATGTCATGCCCTGTTGCCGAGCTGCGGGCAGGTCAGCTCCTGTGATGCACTCAGTTGTAAGCTGCGTAATAAATATGTTGACTGTGTCATTCCTGAAATGCTCAAACGTTTTACAAGAATGGGCATTGATATCAGAAAGATTGAGGTAAAACTCTTTGGCGGCGCAGATATGTTCAAAGCCAACGATAAGGACAGGGGCAGAGGCAGAATCGGCAGCATGAACATTGCAATGGCGCGCAAGGTTCTGAAAAAGCACGGGTTGCGTCTGAAGAATTTTGATGTTGGCGGCACCCGAGGGCGGAAAATTTTTTTTGATACCCGCACGGGTGCGGTGTGGATGAAACGACTGAGTCCGAGCCAGGCATGCCTGGTTGCTGCCGATGATATGGCTGGAGCAGACGGGTTGGGAACTTCAAAAAGAGATGAACATGGTTAAAAAGATACGGGTC
>DAOVTM010000098.1 GCA_030633145.1 Desulfobulbaceae bacterium | reverse complement strand
AGCTGCCAGTGTAAACCGCTTCCATAAGAACTTTGTACTCCTTGCAATCGCTGCTCAACACTGGTAAGAAAGTCATGATGTAATACAATCAACAGTGAAAAATATGCCTAAAGATTATCCAAAGGATACAAAAAGAAAATGAGCCAACTGCGTATTATCTTCATGGGTACCCCGGATTTTGCAGTGCCATCTCTGCAGGGTCTGATTGACGGCCCGGATGAGGTGATTACGGTCATCTGTCAGCCTGATCGTAAAAAGGGACGGGGCAAAAAAGTGAGCGCACCGCCAATCAAAGAACTGGCCTTACAAAACAATATCCCGATCCTCCAACCCACGGCCATTCGCACCGATGCTTTTCTTGACCAGATCAGCGAACTGCAAGCGGATCTCATTGTGGTGGCCGCCTACGGACGCATCCTGCCCGGCTCCCTGTTGGAACTGCCGCGTATGGGAACCATCAACGTGCATGGTTCCCTGCTGCCCAAATACCGGGGAGCTGCTCCCATCCAGTGGGCTGTGATTCGGGGCGAAACAGAGACCGGTGTAACTATCATGCAGGTGGATAAGGGCATGGATACCGGTGATATTCTCATGCCTGCGAGCCTGCCCATCAGTGAAGAGGATACCAGCGGCAGCCTTTTCAGCCAGGTTGCGGAACTGGGAGGAAAAAGCCTGGTCAAGGCGGTGGCTCTGCTCAAGACGGGAGAACTGCCGCCAATTAAACAGGATGACTCTCTGGCTACCGATGCCCCCATGCTCAACAAGGAGATGGGTCATCTGGACTGGGCCAGTGAGGCAAAAGAACTGCACTGTATGATCCGGGGGCTTGATCCCTGGCCTTCGGCATACAGCTTTCTTGCTGAAAAGCGGTTCCGTTTTTTTAAGCCGGAGGTGGTTCTGGGCAAGGTGAAAGAGGCTCCTGGAACCCTGTGCCGGGCTGATAAGAGGGGACTGTTAATTGCCACGGGTAAGGATTACCTGCTCGTGAAGGAGATCCAGCCCGAGGGAAAAAAACGGATGACTGTCCAGGCATGTCTCTGCGGTATGCAACTGCCCGTGGGAGAACAATTTTCTTGAATCAGCACGGACAAGGTGCGCACAGTGTACCCTACACTTTAACCTCATTGATTCCTGATAATAGTCGTAGGGTGCGCTGTGCGCACCATTGCTTGGTGAGGCCTTAGATGAAGATTGGTTTTCTCGACTGTTTCTCCGGCGTAAGCGGCAACATGCTGTTGGGAGTCCTGCTTGACTGCGGGATGCCGCACCAGGTCTTGCAAGACGCTGTGACCGGATTGAACCTGCAAGGAGATCAAGACACGGTTCAGCTTGAGATAAGCAGACCCCTCATCTCAGGTCTCCAGGTCTGTCTCGTCCGGGTGCATACAGAAAAAACAGGCCATCATCGTCACCTCGCAGACATTGAAACAATTCTGCAACGATCCGCCCTGCCAAAAACCGTAATCAGTCGTTCTTGCGCAGTCTTTCGCCGTCTGGCCGAGGCAGAGGCCAAGGTACACGGCACCAGCCCGGAAAAAATTCACTTCCATGAAGTAGGCGCAACGGATGCAATTGTTGACATAGTCGGGGTGGTTGCCGGAATTGAGTACCTGGGGCTTGAACGAATCACCTGTTCCCCCCTGCCCATGCCCAAGGGCTGGGTACATTGTGGACACGGTCTCCTGCCCCTGCCTGCTCCGGCGGTCTGTGAACTGCTCCGGGGAATCCCTGTCTATGGCAGCGAGCTGAAACAGGAGCTGGTAACCCCAACCGGTGCCGCCCTGATAGCGGAACTCTGCTCCTCATTCGGCATCATGGAACCTATGATTCTGGATACAACCGGTTACGGTGCAGGCACCATGCAACGCACCGATGGCCGCCCTAACCTCCTGCGCCTCATGATTGGTCAGTCCCAAACAGTACAGGAGGCGCAGCAGGTGGAGGTCATTGAGACCAACCTGGACGACTGGAACCCTGAACTCTGGCCCTATCTCTCTGACAAACTGATGGAAGGCGGAGCCCTGGATGTCAGCCTGGTTCCCATCCAGATGAAAAAGGGGCGACCCGGCTTTCTCTTGCGTGTAATCGGTGATCCTGTCCAGGCAATCAACTTACGACAACTGATCCTCAACGAGACCAGCTCCATCGGACTCCGCTTTCACACCATGCAGCGGCAGACACTCCCACGCCGCCCGGTATCAATTGAGACCCCCTGGGGAACGGTTCTGGGCAAGGAAGTCCAGACCATGACAGGGACAAGGGTTACCCCGGAGTATGAAGACTGCCTGCGGGTGGCTGAAAAAAACAAAATCCCGCTCCAGCAGGTTTACCAGACAATCCAGCACAGCTTGCAGGCAGAAGCGGATTCAACAGATGGTGCAGAGAATATTCAAGGAGTACCATGAACAGCATACCTTTGGATGAGCATTTGATTCGCAGGGAACCTTATTACCATGCCAGCGGCGAGGAGATACCCCTGGCTGTGGCCGCCTGGAAGGCGGGAATGCCCCTGCTCTTGAAAGGTCCCACTGGCTGCGGCAAGACCAGATTCATGCAGTACCTGGCCTGGAAACTGGCTCGACCCCTGATCACGGTCTCCTGCCATGATGATCTCTCCACCTCCGATCTGGTGGGACGCTACCTGATTCGAGCCGGGGAAGCGGTCTGGAGTGACGGCCCCCTGACCATGGCGGTGCGGGCCGGTGCCATCTGCTACCTGGACGAGGTTGTGGAGGCGCGCAAGGACACCACTGTGGTCATTCATCCCCTTGCTGATGACCGGCGGGAGCTGCCCATTGAAAAACTGGGAGAACTGCTCATTGCGCCGGACAGCTTCATGCTTGCGGTCTCCTATAATCCGGGCTACCAGTCAATACTCAAGGATCTGAAGCCCTCCACCAGGCAGCGTTTCATCGGCCTTTCCTTTGACTATCCAGCCCCGGAACAGGAAGCAGAAATTGTGGTTCAGGAAGGCGGGGTGGCTGCGGAGATAGCCCATACCCTGGTAAAACTAGCCCTGATGACCCGCAGTCTCAAGGATTCCGGCCTGGTCGAAGGTGCCTCCACCCGACTGCTCATCCAGGCGGGCAAGCTGATGATTGCGGGAATTTCTTCCAGAACCGCCTGCACGGTAGCTATCACTGCCCCGCTCACCGATGATCCGGAGCTGACCGGAGCCATTGATGAGATGATCTTTTCCCTCTTCTAACTCCCTGACAGTTCCATGAATCCGGAACAACTCAAACAGTATTTTTATGATCTGGTACACCCGGATCTGCCCAACGAGTGGGAGGTGGAAGAGGTCATGGAGCCGCTGCTGGATCTGGATCCGGCGGTTCGGTCTGCTGTGCTTGAGCAGGTGCAGGTGATCTGGCCTGTTTCTAATTCGCTCTGTTATAGTTATCTGCACCAGGCAATCCCTGCCCTGGCCTGTATCAAAGCAGAAACCCTTGGCCGCTGGGCAAGTGAAGCCCTTGAAATTTACGAACGCAGCGGACTCAAGGACGCACAGCAGTTCATGATTAATGTCCAGTCCCATTTTGCCTGCCGAATGGATGGACAAGGGCAGCGTTTCAAAGAGATTGCAGGCAGGATGGAGCCGTACCTGCGGGGTCTGGCTCGGCGCGACCTGCGTCTTGAAAGCAGTAAAACTGTTTTTACCGATACCCGCACCGTTTTCCTGCCTGAAGAGCTGTCCCTGTTTCAAGGTGAAGGAAAAAATTTCCTCCTCTATAAACTGACCACCTCTTTCCAGTGGGCCTTTATCGCCCTGGATACCTTTCTCGTAACAGCGGAACCGAATGAGATTAATCCCTCAGCCAAGGGCAAACTCTGGCTCCATGAATATCTGGCAGCAACAGAGTTTCCCAGCCTGCTGGCTACCCTCTATTTTCTCTTTGAAACGGTTCGAGCCAGAGGATTTCTTGAGCGTGAACTGCCCGGCCTGATGCGGGATAGCAGCCGCCTTTTCGCATCTCTTGACAAGAAATCACCGTGTAAAAGCGGGGTTGAGCGAATAGTTTCCCAGACCCGGAACCTGATCAGCGGACAGCTGACAGAGGATGAATCCATAGAGGATGAACAGATCCGCACCCTTTTACATTCCAAGGCGGTGGCACTGGACAGTTTGCGCCTGGCAGAACAAATTTCCCATCAGGCAGATGAGGGGTGGGAGTCGATTGTCCAGGAAGAGCCTCTCTTTTTCCAGGGAAGGATGGAGCTGACCAGGGTAGAGGCCGCCAGGATGGTACTGCGCCGGGAACAGGAGGCCGGATTTGTAGAGGCACTGGCCACGTTCTTCCTCTCCCTGCCCACTGCCGGGAATGATACAACAGACGAAGAAGCAGAGACTGAGGATGGAGCAAAGGGAGTATCAGAGGCGGATGCCGCCCTCCTTTTTGAGGAACAGAGCAGTGAAGGAAAAAAGGAAGAATCCAGCAAGTCTCCCGACTTTACCCGGCTTGAAAACGAGCTTGAACTCAGTGAGGAATTGCAGGAGCTGGCTGAAGAGATCAAAAACGATCTTGGCCAGGTGCCGGATCAGTACATCAGCGCGGCCATGGGCAAGGCCGGACAAGCTCAGGCAGGCATGGGAACACCGGAATCGGATGATGGAAGCGGATCATCTGCCCCGGTCACCTATGACGAATGGGATTATCGCAGGGCAGGGTTTCGCCGCAACTGGTGTGTGGTCACGGAAAAGCAACTGGAACCCATTCAGTCCAACTTTATCCGGGATACCCTGGAGCAGTATAAGGGGTTGAGAATACGGCTGCGCCGTCAATTCGAGATGATGCAGACCAGGGAACGTTTTGTGCGCAGGCAGCGGGACGGGGATGAAATCGACCTGGATGCACTGGTGGAATCCCTGGCTGATACGGCTGCCGGTTTTCCTCCCTCGGACCGGCTGTTCATCCGCCTCAAGCGGGATGAGCGGGACATTGCGGTCATGTTTTTGGTAGATATGTCCAACTCCACCAGGGGCTGGGTGGGAACGGCCATCAAACAGTCCCTGATTCTGCTCAGTGAGGCTATGGAGACCCTGGGTGATCGCTACGGGATTTACGGTTTTTCAGGTATGCGCCGTCTGCGCTGCGAGCTGTTTCCAATCAAGGGGCTGGATGAGCCGTATAACGATGAGGTGCGAACCCGTATCAGCTCCATCGCTCCCAGGGAATATACCCGCATGGCTCCGGCTCTGCGACATATCATTTCAATCATGAAAAAGGTGGATGCCGGGGTACGGCTGATCATTACCCTGTCCGACGGCAAGCCGGAAGACTATGACAATTATAATGGCGAGTACGCTATTGAAGATACCCGCCACGCCCTGATAGAGGCCAGGATGGCCGGGATTCACCCCTTCTGCATTACCATTGACCAGCATGCCCACGAGTACATGCCCAGGTATGGCGAGGTCAACTACATCTTTATCAACGATGTTGCCAAGCTGCCCGCAAGGATACCGGAAATATACCGGGTACTGACCAGCTGAACCTGCCGGTGGCTGACAATGATAAAGGCAAAAAAAAAGCAGAGACCCAAAAAGGTCTCTGCTTCAACTGCAACTCTCAGTCGTTGAACGGCTGTTAGTTTACACCACTATCACCCTCTTCATTCTTGATACGGTCAGGACGGGCATACATGGTGGTGGATCCAGATGACCAAAACATGAGCTCACCCTTTGTTACCAGTTTATTAGCTATATTTTTGATCTCACGCGGTTTACGCTCGGAATCACATTTATAAAAATCCTTGATATACAGCTGTGGTTTCGGAGACTTGTTAGCCTTAGCGATAATCGCAGCTTCTACCTCTTCAAGACTCATTGCCATAATAGTTTCCTCTTTGGCTGAGTTTTAAGACCCGATTCCGAAAACAGGAACCGGGTCGTGCGCAAATCCTTACTTAGTGTAAGCGTCTGTAGCGTTGGTATATTTGAACTGAGCAGTTGTGTGCCATGTATCATAAGCCAGACGGTAGTCATCAATAGACTTGTCGGTAAACGGAATGTCACATTTTTCAAAAAACTTCTCCCAGCTAATACGCTCGGCCCACTCACCAATACGCTCGTACTTCCTGGCATCCTTGGCATAAACCTCTAGGATTCTGCGAATTACCTCGGTGACCTCTGGCCAGCGGGGCGGAGTGTTAGGCAGGAACGGGATGATCAGCTTGGAGAACTTGGGTGCTGAAATCCTGTTGGATACCTTACCACCAACCAAGATCGCAATACCGTCACCTTCTGGATCCGCAAGGGGCATGGCCGGACACATGGTGTAGCAGTTACCGCAGAACATACAACGCTCGGCGTTTACCTTAACGGTCTTGATCTCTTTTCCGTCAACCTCTGTCTTGGCGGGCTTAACAGCACCCAGCGGACAGGAGGCAACAGCCAGGGGCAGCTCACAAACACCCGTGATACGCTTATGGTCAATCATTGGCGGCTTGCGATGGATACCGAGGATGGCGATATCAGAGGCATGAACAGCACCACACATGTTCAGACAACATGCCAGCGCAATACGTACCTGTGCAGGCAGGCTCATGGAACCAAAGTACTCAAACAGGTCATCCATAACACACTTAACAGGACCAGAGGCATCAGTTGCCGGTGTATGGCAATGTACCCAGCCCTGGGTATGAACGATGTTGGTTACACAGGCACCGGTACCACCGATGGGAAATTTGGTGCCGCGACTTTTAAGGTCTTCAATCAGGGCATCACATTTTTCCTTGGAGTCGGCCATGAACTCTGCGTTGTTACGAGTGGTAAAACGCATAAAGCCTTCACAATGCGCATCAGCTATGTCACACATTTCGCGGACATGCTCGATGGAAATCAGACGGGGAGAACCAATGCGAACGGTGTAGCAGGTGTCTCCACTGTCACCAACGTGCAACAGCACGCCGGGTGCAACAATTTCATGATAATCCCACTTGCCTTTGTTAGCCATAATGACAGGCGGCATCATATCAGTGTACGGATGAGGTCCCAGATCGGTAATCCGACCTTCCATGGGATTTTTAGGATCGTAACCCATTATACAATCTCCTTATATGTTAAAAAATTTAAATTCGAATCGGTTAGCGATATCACGCAGCGTGTTTCCTGCGGAATTCATCAACATCACGTTCCCAACCACCCGGGACTTCCTCTTCCTTCCAGAAAATATATGGATTTGAACGCGGCTCACGAACATGCTGAGGAATAGGATCAACTTCCATTACACTGAGGAAGGTGGGCAGGCCGATACGCTGAATGGTCTCACCTACACGCTCACGGTTTTTACCAACTTCCATCCACCAGTCCCAAATCAGCTCAATATAGTCGATGATGTTCTCGTAATTGTTGTCTTTGGATACCTTGGCAAACGGAATAACCAAGGTAGCAAACTGGGCACCGTCAAGGATCGGAGCTTTAGCACCAATACAGATGGTTGCGCCTTTCTCTTTACCCGGTCTCAGGGCGCGAGGCATAACATTGATGCAATGCATACATCGGGTACACTCTGAGTTGTCAATCTTCAGCTCATCGCCTTCCATCCACATACATTCGGTGGGGCAGAGGTCGATTACTTCTTTCTGGATGTCAAATGCACCCCAGTCACCATCAGCATGGGCTCCAGCATTGGAGGGATAATTCCCAGCCATATACTCTTTTACAGCAGCCTGATCCATCTGGATATCGTCTTTCCAAGTACCGATAACGGCAAAGTCAGAACGGGCAATTGCGGCAACACAGTCATTGGCGCAACCAGAGAATTTGAACTTGAATTTGTACGGGAATGCCGGACGATGAACCTCGTCCTGATAATGCATGGTCAGGGCGTAGCAGATGTCCTGAGTATCGTAACAAGACCACTCACAGCGGGACTCACCAAGACAGCAGGAAGGGGTACGCAGGTTGGAGCCGGAACCACCAAGATCCTGTTTCAGGTCATGGGTCAGATCCCAGAACAGAGGCTCCAGTGCCTCTGTACGGCAACCGAGGAAGATCAGATCACCGGTGGAGCCATGAAAGTTGGTCATACCGGAACCATACTTGCCCCACAGATCCATCAGGTCGCGCAGGTTCTTGGTTGAATAGTACATACCAGAAGGCTGGGCAACACGAACAGTATGAAAATGCTCAACGCCCGGGAACTCTTTCGGCATGTCAGAATAACGTCCAACAATACCACCACCATAACCGAATACACCTACGATTCCGCCGTGTTTCCAGTGGGTGATTTTGTCCCTGTAGGACATTTCCATCTGACCGAGAATATCCCAGCACTCATCGTGGGTCTCAGCCTGGCGCTTCAGGTCGGAGACGAAGCTCGGCCATGGGCCTTTTTCCAGCTCGTCCAGCATAGGGGTGTCATGCTTTGGCATCAGTGTTCCTCCTCGCTAATGTTTTAGTAATAAAATTACCTTAAATTGATATAAACTTTTCAATTGGTATGATTGATACATAGATCAACTAAAACCAAATTGAATACTCATTCAGTGAGCGAACATAAACGCATGACCTGCCTTTGTCAACAAAAAAGCAAACCAGAAATCAGAAAGCAGAAGACAGAGGACAGAAGGCTGGGAATCGAGACTCTGTGTCGCTATTCAGTCAAGTCCTGCCGCCCGCAGCAAGGCACTTTCCGGGCTGTCCTGCGCAGTTGATTTTCCCTGGCCGCTGCTCCCGGATGCCATCTCCTCCAGAATCCTGTCTGCGAGGATCTTGCCCAGCTGTACACCCTCCTGATCAAAAGAGTTGATGTTCCAGCAGAAGCCCTGGAAGGCTATCCTGTTTTCATAAAGTGCCAGCAAGGCACCCATGGCATAGGGGGTTAAGCGGTCTGCCAGCAGAACTGAGTTGGGGCGGTTGCCTGCAAAGCGTTTGTTGGGATTGTCATGCTCCCGTCCCTGAGCCATGGCCAGAGACTGAGCCAGCATATTGGCAAGCAGTTTTTGCTGGGAGGTGGTTCCCTGAACCGTGATGTCACTTTGAAACTGTGAGGTACGGAAGCCGATGAACTCCACCGGCACGATCTCGCTGCCCTGGTGGAGGAGCTGGTAAAAGGCGTGCTGGCCGTTAGTGCCTGGTTCGCCCCAGACTATGGGTCCGGTTTTCCACTCAACCGGCTGGCCCAGCCTGCTGGTCTGCTTGCCGTTACTCTCCATATCGCATTGCTGGAGATGGGCCGGAAAACGGAGCAGAGCCTGGCTGTAGGGCAGTACGGCCAGGGTAGCGTGACCGAGAAAATTATGGTTCCAGATACCGAGCATAGCCATCAGCAGAGGCAGGTTTTTCCGGATGGAGGGGTTTTCTGCGGCCCTGTCCATCTCGCCCGCACCGCGCAGGATTTCCAGGAAGTTGTCATAGCCGAGGACAAAGCCCAGGGTCACTCCGCCCACCATGGAGGTGGCCGAATAGCGTCCCCCGATGTAATCATACATATAAAAGGATGCGAGATATTTTTCCGGGTCATCCATGGGACTGCCCTTGCCGGTCACTGCGAGGATGTGACGGGCAGGATTGAGACCTGCGTCCTTCAGGGCAGCACGGACAAGCTGTTCATTGGTCAGGGTCTCCAGAGTGGTTCCGCTTTTTGAAACCACGTTGACCAGAGTGGTGGAGAGGTCAAGTCCGGCCAGGACAGCTGCGGCATCATCCGGATCTACATTGGCGATGAATTCTGCCCGGCGGCCCGGCAGATGGAATCCCTTCAGTCCCAGACAGAGGGCACGCGGCCCGAGATCAGAGCCGCCAATCCCTACCTGAACCATGGAGGTAAAGGGCTGACCCTGTTCGTTAGTGATGGTTCCATTATCAACTTCGGTAAGAAAGGTCTGTAATCGGGTCATCTGTTCTTTGGCCTGAGCCGTGGCCTCCGGGGCGCGGGGGGTTTCGCTGAAGAGATCGCGGCAGGCAGTGTGCAGTACCTGCCGATCTTCACTCTCCTGACCGATGATCCGGTTCATGATCTGGCCGGCTTTCATGGCCATGAACTGGTCTGTCAACCGGGCCTCATCGGCGAGGTTTTGTAGTTCTGTCAAAACCTGTTCATCAAGCCGCTGGGTAGCATAGAGGAGATTAAAACCGCAGCTTGATGCCTGGAACCCGGCTATCCGCTCCGGCGGCAGGGTGTCTGTTCCGGCAAGTGAATAGGGGGTCTTTGCTAATTTTTGCAGCCGATGTACGCTTTTCAGATCAATAAAATTATTGAATGGGAATTCCATAGTGCTGACTCCTTCATATTTTAACAGGTGCACACAGCGCACCCTACGGGGCTCAGTCTGGTAGGGCGGGAAAACGCAGCGCATCCCGCCCTACTCCTTGTTGTTATACACAGTTGCGTGGTCAAAAACCGGCAAGTCCCTTCATCTCTTTAATAACAGCAGCATAATCATCCTGCCCATAAATTGCCGAACCAGCTACAAAGATATTCGCCCCGGCCTCGGCCATGGCCTTAATGGTTTTCGGACTCATACCCCCATCTATCTCAATACCAGCCCCGGGATTGGCCTTGTCCAGCATGGCGCGCAGGCCGGAACATTT
>DAOVTM010000151.1 GCA_030633145.1 Desulfobulbaceae bacterium | reverse complement strand
TGTTACGAGCAGTGACCTCCACAATGAGCGAGTCCGGGTTCAGTACCCTGGCAGTCGTATGGAGAAAAAATGACTCAAGATGTACCACAGGAGTGTTCCTTTCAAATTCTCCGGCAAGAAAGCTGAGACTATTTTGTGTCCTGACAATGACTGCGTTGTCAACAGCAACAAGAAACGAACCCGCTTCCAGTAAGCATATTTTTTCCATTACAACAAGACCCTCTCTTTTCTGTCACCCGGAGTCTCCGCTTCGCTCCGCTTACCTGTAACCTGTCTGATCAGCGACACCAGCTGTTCATCGTTGAATGGTTTGGTAACAAAGCCGTCCGCTCCCAGCTCAACGGCCTTGTCCCTGTACTTTTGCCCGGTTCGGGAGGTCAGCATCAGGGTTGGGATATCCCGATAATCTTCCTGAGCCTGCAGGGATTTTAATACCTCAAATCCATCCATACGAGGCATCTCAATGTCCAGGAGGATTACATCCGGTTTTTTCTTCCAGATTTCCCCCAGGGCATCCACCCCGTCACGAGCCACAGTGGGAATCCAGCCCTGACCGGCAATGAAACTGGTCAGTACCTTTCTGATACTGATCGAATCATCGGCAACAAGGATATGGAGAGGTTTCTCCCTGACAGCTGGTTTTGTCCCTGTTACAGCGTCTTCTTCCATGGCCTGTGCATGGAGGGAAAAGAGATCTTCGCTCTGCAGGATAGGAACCAGGCGGCCATCACCCATAATGGTGGCTCCAGCCACAGCAGGCACCTTTTTCAGGTGGGAACCCAAGGGTTTAAAGACGACATCCCGCTGACCGATAACCTTATCCGTCACGATCACTCCCTGCTGTTCTCCAACATCAACAGCCAGGGCCAGGAAGCTGTCTTCACCTTCACGGGTACTGAGTTCAGACCATTCGGCCTGTGCAAATCCTAACAGTTCGGCTGGTCTGAAAACCGGCATGGTTTTGTTGTCAAGCTTGATATGATTGCTGAGAGCCTGTTTTTCGGTTACTCGCAGCACCTGGCTGATATCGTGCATGGGAACGGCATACATCTGGTTGCCGAAGTTGACCAGCAGGGCTGGCAGCTGGGCCACCGCAATGGGGAGGGAGAGAATAAATACACAGCCCTGCCCCTGACTGGAGAGAACTTCTACCGTACCCTGCAGTTGGTCAAGGGCGTTGTTGACCACATCCATGCCAACGCCGCGACCGGAAATGGTGGTCACCTTGGAGCGAATGGAAAAGCCCTGTTTAAAGATCAGAGATGCCAGTTGGCGGTGATTCATCTTATCAACACCGGTTCCCGGATAAAGCACAATCCCTCTGCGCCGGATAGCCTTATAGTCCAGGCCTCTGCCGTCATCTGACAAGCGAAGGACAAAGCGGTTTCCCCGTCGGGAACAGGTTATACGAATCGTTGCCTGTTCCGACTTATCCGCCTTGATTCGCTCTTCCTGCTCTTCAATAGCGTGGTCAACACTGTTGCGCAGCATGTGCATCAGGGGGTCGGAGAGAATGTCCCATACATGTGCTGCCATCTCCATGGTTCCGCCTTCAATGAGGAGGCGTACCGATTTGTCAGTTGCCCTGGCAGACTCGCGTACGGTTCTATACAGCCGGTTGCTGAGAGTGGAAAAGGGGATCATCTGGATTCTATGCAGGGCGTTTTGCACCTCTGTTACCACTGCACGCTGTCGTTCCACTGCTATTCGCCACTCATTGCTGACCCCTGCAGTCTGCTCACCAATGGATTCAAGGTCAACCACGGCCTCATTAAGGGAACGAATCAGGATATGCAGTTCAGAGTAGCGATCCATTTCCAGGGGATCAAACTCTTCCATAACCCCTTCTGTTTCGGAAGCTGTGGCTGCGTCACCAAGATGGGGAATAGTGGATAGCTCATAACCGGTTTCCAAACTGGAGGCGATACCCTTAAGCCGCTGAAGAGTTATGGAGAATTCGTTCATGCTGGCAAGAAGGGAGACACGGGTGTCCTCAAAACTGGTGAGGTTAATAGTCATATCTCCACTTAATCCCGCTACTGTATCAATCCTCTTGACCGGAACTCGCAGTGTTTTTTCACGGGTGTCTTTTCTTTTTCCCTGGTTTTGATCATCCTGCTGTGGAGCCTGTTCGGGTTGCACCGTGATCTGCTCGATGAGCTGTTCTTTTACCGTAGCCGATATTGTTTCGCCTGCACCGCTGTCTTCAGCAATATCTTCTTGCTCAGGGGAGAGGGGCGATTCCTCACGGATGATTTTTTGGAATCGTTGCTGTATGCTGTTGATTTGCCTGTCTGCCTGCATGGACGGATCAAGGGCGATTTTTTCCAGCAGGTCGCTTGCATCCAGTAACAGGGTGACAACTTCAGGGGAGAGGCTGGTGCATTCATCGTTGAGCCAGTCAAGGAAGTCTTCAAAGGAGTGTCCCCAGGCTGCCACCGGATCAATACCGATCACTGCGGCGGCACCTTTCATGGTGTGTACTGAACGGGTGATGGAGTGGAGCCTGTCCCGGTGGGCATCATTGATGTTCATGCGACCGGTCACTGAGGAGGCAAGGGCGTTGATCTGGCGACCCAAGTTTTCAAGATGCTCCTCTGCCTCTTCATTAAAACAGTCCTGCAGCTCAGGGTCTATGACAATCTTGAGAGCCGGCGGATCAGCACTCATTGCCGAATCAAGGTTAATCTCCTCGCTCACCTGATCCACAGTGTCCAGCAGGAAGCCGAGATCATTGTCAAACTCCTCGTCGTCCTCATCTTCCAGGAGATTGAAGAGCAGGTCGTCGTCAGAATCGTCTGCAAAGTCATCTGTGGAATCTTCAGTGGTGAAGGGTGCCGGGATTTGATATCCTTCAAGCTCTGTGAAAGCAGTCAGGGAGTTTTGGTAGAGGTCAGAGTTGTCCACTTTGCCATCGTGGAGTGCGCTGCAGTATTTTTGTATACCGTTGACCGTCAGGTTCATAGCTGCAATCAGTTGTGAAGACCAGGCCAGTTTACCCGCCTCGGTATCATCAAGAGCATCTTCCATCAAGGCGGCTGTTTTACTCAGTTCTTCCAGTCCGACCATTGCCGAGGCTCCCTTGATAGTGTGCGCCATCCTGTGCAGTTCACCAGTAATTGCCGGATCCTTTTCTGTATCTGTGGACAGTGTTTCCAGGAACGAACTCATCTCAGGCAGGTATCCCTCTACTTCCCTGATGAGTCCTGTCACTATGGACAGATTTTCTACGGTGTCCATCTTTTCCTCCCCTGTTAGACCCTGTCCAGATTCTGCAGCCTGCCAGATCCGAGAAATTTTTCCAGGTCGAAAACAGGTATCTTTATCTCCAGACCCTGATTGTCATACACAGCACTGCCTGCGGAAAATTCAGCCTCCAACCCTTCTGTCCGGGCAGTGCGATCCTCCGGTCGACGGAACAGGGTACGGGTTCCTGTGATCTTGTCCACAGTCACGGCAAGTTTAATGGTGTCATTGGCTACGACCAGGAAATCCTTGCCCGGAACAGCGTCAGGAGATGCAAGAAAACGACCGAGATCAACAACTGAAATAATTTCACCACGAAGATTGCTGATCCCCTGCAGCCAGTCCGGCAGTAATGGCAGCGGTTGAACTATCTGCAGCTCACCTGCCTCATGCACTGCTTCCAGAGGGATTGCCAAGTCACTGCCTGCAACCGTAACGCAGATATGGCTGCCGATGTTCTCACGATCCTTGCCCTGTTCCTCCAATCCTGTATCGTGGAGTTCATTTTGCAGGGCAACAGTAATCTCATCGTTAATTGCTGCTGCCAGATCCGGCAGTGAAACCCGTTCTTTCATATCATCTTACCCCTGCAGACAACGTGCAACCGCCTCCAGTAACGCATCATCCGCAAAGGGTTTGGTAAGATATACTTCAGCCCCCTGTTTTTTTCCCCAGAATTCATCCGCCTTCTGGTTTTTGCTGGTCAGCATAATGATGGGAATATCCTTCACCTCCGGCGATGCCTTCATCTTGCGGCAGGCTTGAAAACCGTCCATATTGGGCATAACCACGTCAAGCACTACCAGATCCGGCATCTCTTTCTTTACCTTTTCCAGAGCCTGTACGCCATCGGTCGCAGTCACTATCAGATAATTGCTGCCTTCAAGGGTACTGGTAATCAATTTTAATTCAGTAGGGCTGTCGTCAACAACCAGTATTTTTTTGTTAGCCATGGTGATTCCTGTGAAAATTTATAATGAAAAAAAGTTTATAATGAAAAAAAGTTTATAATGAAAAAATATAGAACTACTCAATGTACTGTTGTATCTTGCTGATCAGCATTTCAGGTTTAAACGGTTTGGTCAGATAAGCCTTGGCGGAGGAAAATCGTCCTTTGAGCTTGTCTTTCAGGCTGTCTTTGCTGGTCAGCATTACCACCGGTATTCCCTTGAGTTCACTGTTCTGTTTGAGGAGGGAGAGAACGGCATATCCGTCCAGCTTGGGCAGCATTACGTCCAGGAGGATTATATTGGGCCGCTCATCGTTGAGTTTACTCAATGCCTCTATCCCGTCTGCAGCTTCAATAATATGGTATCCATGGGGTTCAAGGGTCATGGAGATAACTTTTCTGGTGGTTGGGCTGTCTTCAACAACAAGAACCTTTTTTTGACCCTTTGTCGATTTCAGTGACTGCTGCCCTTGATCCTCGCCGCCAAGCTGGCTGACTTCGTGGTCAGCTTCATGAAGGGTACGCATTGAGGCAATAAAGGAGACAATCTGTCCCACCTCAGTACTGTAGGGACAATCTTCTGATCTGGCGCATCGCTGCAACTGTTCATGGTATTGCAGGGTACCGTCAAAATCTTTTAAGTTCAGGCAGGCCAGACCCGCAAAAAACAAAACCCTGGTATTTACCTCCCTGGCCAGAACCCGGTCAAAGCGAGCCAGAGCAATTTGTAACTCGCTGCGCACTACATTTTGGCCAATTTTCAGGAGGATATTTTTGCTGACAACGAGGTGGGACTTGCAGAAACAACACTGAGCTACCTCTTTTCCCGTGGGGGCAAAGCAGAACGGACAGCGGCGTATTTTGCTTAACTTTTCCTTGACAGCCTGATTATACTTTCGCAGCTCCTGCTTCAGTTCATTATTTTTCGGGTCAAGCTTATATGCCCTTGACAGGCTGACCCGTAGCTGATCCATATTGGTCAGGGTGCGGGACATCCACATCCAGGTACTGGCATTACCTGCTTTTTTCTGGATAAGGGCGTAAAATATTTTTTGCGCCTTTTTAGTGTGCATTCCTTCACAGAGTTCTATTCCCCTGACCAGCTGTTCTTTTTTTTCATACTGGGATTGTTGTTTCTTTATATCGGTTTTTTTGCCATCGTCCTTATGCTTCATTGCCTTCAGGATTAAGGCCTGCGTCCCCTTATGTATATCACGGCGGATTTTTTTGCGGGGCAGTCTCCGGTAATCGGCAAGAATGTCGTCCATGGCAATGAGCTTGATAGCAGCGTCTTCACCCCGCAACGGCCCACAGACAGCGTTAAAGACCTCTCCTTCATGGAAATAAATAACGCCTTGCTCCCTGTTTCCCGCACGAACACTCAGCAGGCAGGTTTTGTTTTCCGCTTCAATAATCTGCATTAATCCAGGCAGTGAGACCCCTGCCAGATTTTCTCTGTTGCGCTGATGTTCCTCTGCCAGCTTGATGGATTCCGCAAGGGTATCCAAGTTGATCGGCTTGTTGAGGAACTGAAATACATGATCAGCCATTTTGGCTTGCAGACCGGGAACAGTGTAAGAGGTTACAACGATGGTGAGTATTGATGGGTAATTGTTGCTCACATGGGAAAGAAGGGCAAACCCGTCCACGCCGGGCATGACCAAGTCGGTCACCAGGATGTTTATCTTGTGGCGTTTAAGCTGTCCAATGGCCTCTTCACCGTTTTCGGCAAAGAGAAACTGACAACCATCTAATTTTTGTTTCAGTTTGAGATCGAAAATCTTCCGCATTCCGATATCATCATCAACAAATAGAATAGTGTTCATTTCGTGGGTGTTGCCTGTTGTTTAGGCAGATTTCCAGAGAAAATAAAATATATCGTAACCGTGTTGAAGTATTATTTACCGCTGTGATTTAAGAAATCACTATTTATACCTTTTAAAATATATACACGGAAAATCCCTGCAAGGCAATTTTTTTATGCAACGGGTAATTAAATACAGCACCTTGCAATATTCTCCTTACCCTTGTTCCCATTGACGGAGTCTCGCAGGCTCGCTTACCTCCTGTTTGGGAATGTGGTAAGGGGACTCCAGCGTCCCTGCAATACACCTAAAAGTTAGATATGATGGTTTTCAACATATAATCTCTCCGCCCCATAATCGCTTCAGAAAATCGAGGGCAGGATAGATCCGTACATCATCAATGGTCAAAGTCCTGTCCCCCGTAAATACGCCAAAACATTTGATTTTATTTTTACCGAATTCATCTGCCAACCGGTGCATGCCCCGGTTAAATCTTTTATCCCACCTGTTGCCATTTTTTAGCTCTATGGCCACAAAACCCTTTGAGGTTTCAAGCAGGATATCCACCTCAACACCATTGGGACTTCGCCAGAAATACAAAGGGTAGTCCAGCTCTGTGTAATGAAGGTATGCTCTGATTTCATGTAACATGAAACATTCAAACAACGGCCCGGATTCCTCTGAAGTAGCTGGATATGGCAGCCTTCCTGACAAAGCCCTGACCACGCCTGAATCAAAAAAATAAAATTTAGGATGGCTTACCTGTTTTGTCGTGCGTTTCAATTTCCAGGGGTGGAGCCAGAAACCGATGCATGGGGTCAAGTCTTTGCTTGGCTCTTACTTATTGCCAGCCAGAAGGGTCGAGCAAAGACTTGCCCCCTTTTTCTTTTTTTTGAAGTAAAACCGGTGATTTTAATCACCGTGACAGGAAACCATAGTTTTGAGTTCTGAAAGAACGGTGTCTTCCCATCAAGGCATTAAAAGCAAACCATCAATATAAGAAAAATGTTTGTCCATTGTGTACAGCGGCAACCCATGTTGGAAAGCTACTGCGGATATCCAGATATCATTGGTCGGAATTGGTTTTCCCTTTCTCTTGAGCTGGTTGAGGATTGAGCTGTAATGTTCTGCTGTTTCCACATGCACCGGGTAAAGGGTAACCCTTGCCGAGTCAAGAAAGATTCCAAGCTCCTTCCGGTTATCCTGCTCTTTGTTTCCCGCCTTGAAACCGGAGAGCAGTTCGCCAATGGATATTGATGCAATTCCAATATGGACAATATAGCGCAGGGCATGAATTACATCAGGATTTCCTCTCATGGCCTCTGAGTAGATGTTGGTGTCGATCAATACCCTGTTCACTTCCACAGCTCCGCATCAATCCGTCTTTCCTCATCAATTTTCCCCTGAATTGTATTGAACTCATCCTCTGACCAACTGCCGAACAGGTAATCAAGATCATGATATTCATTGGTAAATCTTTTTTTCTTCTCCAAGCCAACATTTTTTTTCAGTATTTCAAGAACAAGTTGATTAAGACTTTTACCAGCCATGGCTGCCTGTTGCTTGAGCAAGGTTGAGAGTTGCTCGTCAACTCCACGTATTGACATTGATCCCATAATATTTCACTCTCCTTTTACTAACGATTGCATTATGCTTTCAATTTATGCTTGCAACGGTTATTTGTCAAGCCTCATGGCAACAGCTTATCCGAATGATGACCTTTTCGTCGGATTCCAGATCACTCGTTACAAGAACCTGCCAGCCCTCTTTCACATAGACGCAATGGTCGTTGTTTCTTGAAATGACAGCATAAGGCACAAGGCTTGACCATTTTTCCTTCTCGTTCCCACGCTCCAGCGTGGGAACCAGTGGCGAGCAATAGTAACCCGCCCGGAGGGCGATAACTTCTTGGTATAATAACTCAAAACAATGGCATTTTTCACCACCACCCCGGCCAGGGATATGGCCCCGATACCGGTCATGATAATGCTAAACGGCTGTTTATAGAGCATCAAACCGAAAAAAGTGCCGCCTATGGAGAGCATAACCGAACTCATAATAATAAACGGTTGACTCACCGAGTTAAACAGGCTCACCAGGATCAAAAAAATCAGGAACAGGGCAATGACAACGGCACGGTTGAGGAACTCTTCCGACTCCTGCTGATCCTGATTCTCGCCGGTAAAGGTTGCCTTATATCCCGGAGGCAGGGGCATCTTGGCCAACAGTTCTTCTGCCTGTTTTCTGACCAACTGGGCGGGGATCTTGGTTTCATCGACATTGGCCTTGATGGTCACCACCCGCTCGTTGTTGATCCGGTTGATATTGCCGATGGAACCGGTAAAGTCAGGCCAAGGTGGAGAGCGGCACCATCACGCCGCTGGGCGTTGGGATCATCAACTCGCGCAGGATATCCACCTTCCGCCGACGGGGTGCCTTTAATTTCTTTGCAATCTCACGCTGATGGAAGTTTCCATGTCAGAGAGAACCACGCCACGGTATGAGGTGGAGACAAAAATATGGGGGATAGAGATGACCGGTTCGGATTCACGAGTAGAGTAAAAGCACAGGAGTTGACAAAAAATGATTCTTACAATAGAATTAATTTGTAAGAAAAATGATTATACTCAATAGGAGGTTTTTTTATGCAAACAGTTATAACTTCAAAATTTCAGACAACAATTCCAAAAAAAATTAGAGAGAAATTATTGTTGTCGGTGAAAGACAGCTTGGATTGGAAAATAGAAGACGGTCGGATAATAGTCTCACCTATGCAGACTGATTTTTTAAAGTACCAAAATTCGATTCACATCGGAGTCGGTGACATAGCAGAGGATATCCAGACTGCCAGAAAAATGCGAACAAGCAGGTATGAATGAAGAAAATTATTATTGACACCAACTGCTTGCTATCCTTTGTCACTGATAGAAACGTGCAGCAGCAGGAAAAAATTTCCAGACTGTTTCAAGAGGCTGGATAGCTCAAGACACTCATTTTATGTCATCACCATGTACTCAAGTTTTCGAATTTTAAATGTTGACA
>DAOVTM010000329.1 GCA_030633145.1 Desulfobulbaceae bacterium | reverse complement strand
GCAGCCTTTATCCGTGATACCATAAACAAACCGGTTGTCGGCTTCATTGCCGGGCTGACCGCACCGCCGGGCCGACGTATGGGTCATGCCGGAGCCATTGTTTCGGGATCATCAGGCACGGCATCGGCAAAAATTAAGGCCATGCGTTCCTGCGGCATCCATGTCTGCGAGGAACTTGGCAGGCTCGGTATCTTTTGTGCTGAAATTCTATAGGAGTGCAGTAGATGAAGTCAATCACAATAGATGATTTTAATCAGGTTGAGTTACGGGTTGGAACCGTTATCCAGGCTGAAGCTTTTCACCAAGTGCGAAAACCGGCCTATAAACTTCAGGTTGATTTTGGCAGCGATATAGGGGTTAAAAGATCCAGTGTCCAGATCACAGACCTTTACACAGTCAGCGAACTGGTGGGCAAACAGATCATGGGGGTCGTCAACTTTCCTCCCCGCCAGATAGGCCCGTTTATGTCGGAATGCCTCATCACTGGCTTTGTGCAAACAGATGGCTCTGTAGTACTTGCCGTGCCTGACCAGCCGGTTGCCAATGGATTGAAACTTGCCTGAATGGCCTGTAACTGTTAAGCTGGCAAAAAAGACCCCCTTGCAAATCACAGATCTCTGCCATGATAGCACTGATTATTTGAAATAATCGAATAAAATGATTATACTGTATGACAGGATAGAAAACCGGTTGATCATAGACACCCATTTCAATTAGCGATAATAATGTTTAAGTCATTTTGCAGTATTTTAAGTATATTTATTTTTCTCCTGACACTCTGCTTCCCTGCCCTGTCCAGCCAACGTTCTATCAGAACCAAGGTCAAGGATCCCGAGGGAGTCGAGCAGATACTCTACCAGAAAAGCTACGCCCTGCTGATAGGTGCCTCCGCCTATTACGAGGGCTGGCCTAAACTGCCAGGGGTACGGGGGGATATCAAGGCTCTGGAAAAGACCTTGCAGGATCATGGCTTTACGGTTCGCACTATCCTGGATCCGGACAGTGCTGAACTGGAAACTGTTTACAGAAAATTTGTCCAGGATTATGGCCTCGAAGAACAGAACAGGCTCCTCTTTTATTTTGCCGGTCATGGTCACACCATCAAGCAAAAGTATGGTGCGGAAACTGCCTACCTGGTTCCTGTAGATGCACCCGATCCCGAAGTGAACAAAAAGAGCTTTCTCTTCAAGGCTCTGCCCATCAGCAGAATAGAGGGACTGGCCACCCGTATAGATGCCAAGCATGCCCTTTTCCTTTTTGACAGCTGTTTTTCCGGAGCCATATTTTCCCTGACCAGAGCTATTCCAGCCAGTATCAGCCATAAAACCTCCAGACCAGTGCGCCAGTTTATTACCTCAGGTGGAGCAGATGAACAGGTTCCCGACGAGAGTATCTTTCTCAAGCAGTTGATCCTGGCCTTGAAAGGAGAAGGAGATAGCAACGATGACGGCTATATCACTGCCAGCGAGCTTGGTGTCTTTCTTACTGAATCGGTGATTAATTATTCACGCAACACCCAGCATCCTCAGTATGGTAAGATCCGTAATCCCAACCTGGACAAGGGGGATTTTGTCTTTATTCTTCCGAAAAAAAAGGATAAGAAAAAGAAGACTATCCCTGCCATGGAAGCACTGGTTCCCTCCCCTTCCTATGAGTTAATGTTCTGGGATACGATTAAGGACAGTACCAATCCGGATGACTTTAAGGCATATCTTGCCCAATATCCCGATGGACTTTTTGCTACCCTGGCAAAGATCCGCAGCCAGGGTGCTTCGATAGAAAAGAAAACTCCTCCTCTGCCCGTGAAGCCGGATACGGCTGCTGAAATGCAGGTTCTATTGGATCAAGCTGCTGAACATATTAAGTTTTCCAGGCTGACCAGTCCTCCGGGGAACAACGCTGTTGATTCTCTACGGAGAGCGTGGAAACTCAAGCCGGGTAATTTCATTGTTCAGCAAAAACTCACTCTTGTGGTTCAATCTTTGTTGAAATCCGGTAAAGAGGAGGTCAATAATAACCATTTTAAGGAGGCGATTGAGCAATATCGCCAGGGGATTGCGCTTTCCGACGAGTTCAGCCTTGCCATTCAAAACAAAGAGCTGTTCAGGCGGGCTATTGTCAGCCTTTTGAAAAAACAACATGAGAATGAGCGACTGGAGATGATTGCCCAGGAGGCCAGAGATAAGGAGGCTGAGCAAAAGGCCACAAAAAAGGCACGCCAGGATTCTGAAAAACTGGCAAAACGTATCCGTGAACAAGAGTTTTCCCGGCTTATAGCACTGGCTGACAAACACATCAAGGCCTACAGACTGAGTACTCCAGCCGACATGAACGCCCTTGATACCCTGCGAGAGGCCAGTCAAGTTGATCCAGCCAGCCCACTGGTGGGACAGAAACTTGAGCTCATTATCGGAGCCTATTTAAAACTGGGGAAAAAGCATTTAAACAATAATAATTTTTCCAAAGCTGAACAGCACTATGCAAAGGCCAGGAGCATTGCCAGTGAGTTCAACCTTCCCCAGGCACAGCTCACCCTGTTTGCGCAACAGCTTACTGACGCACGACGAAATGCCAGTAAAAATGCTGAACAGGTGCGGTTAGCGCAAAAGCAAAGAGAAGAGGCAAGGCAAAAAGAACTCCTCAAGCAGAAACAGCTCAAGCGAGAGCAGGAGGCGGATCGCATTGCCAACGAGGCAGAGTATAAGAAACAACAGGCTGCCCGTCTTACCAGAGATGCTGAAAAAAAGAAGCAGCATGCCAAGTTGGAAGCTGCCAGGAAGAGGCTGGCAAAAATCAAGGCTGCCAGGATCAGATACCAAAAACTCATTGCTTCAGGGTTTAAGGCGCACGATGCCAGTCAGCTAGACGCTGCCCGCCGTTACCTTTCCCAGGCAAAGGTAATGAATCGCCAGCATAATTTTTCCAATGATGACTTGAACCGGCTTGACACTGCGATACGTAGCCTGGAAAAATCACAAGCTGCGGAAGAGCAGGTTGCACAAAGGGCAGCTGAGGTAAAGAAGAGCGTACAAAAGAAAAAACGTCGTATAATCGGAACGTTTTAAACGGTCAAAAGCCTTAACACTGTTCTACTCTCAATCAAAAGGAGTTTCTATGAATGTATTACACTCTCGCTGTTCAAGATTAAGAACGTGTGGATTTGCCTTGCTGCTCCTTGTATTGGTATGCAATACAGGGATGTCTGCCCAGCCGCTGGAGCAAAACTCGGCAGCAAATCCTGTGGCTGACATTTCATTGCTACTGGATCATGCCAATCACGCCCTGGACGCTGACCCGCTGACTTCTCCGTTCAGGAAAAACGCACTCTTGTATATCGACCAGGTACTTATCCTTGATCCTGGCAACCTGCACGCATATATACTCCTCTATGCCGTGGTCACCCATTACTCCAGAATTGTTGAACTGCTTCTTGAAACAACAGACAGTGCTAACTTCGGTATCCAGCTCGCCGAGGCAGAAAAGTTCAGGAATCAGACAGAACAGGTTATTTCAGCTTATCAGCTAGATCAGGATATAGTATTGCGTATGAACCGATTAATAACCTTAACCAGAGACAAATGTCACAATTCCGTGGGTACTGCTGAAGAAGGAGCTGCGAAGACGAAGCAGGGTGAATGCTACCAGCAGGCATTGGGAGATATGTTACACACTCCCTCGCCACAGCCAGGGCGAAATTTGCAGTTGGAGAAAAAGGTACTTTCCATCAGTACACTTGGGAATCCTGTTAAAAGAACGGATATAACCCCAGAATCACAGTCTATTCCCGCAACGGAATTGATGGAACAGCCAGTACAGCAGGAACTTTCAGCGAATGCACAGGATAACCGCCCAGTGGCGGTTCAACAAGAAAAAGTGACCGACAGGTGGAAGAATAGACAGCGGGTGATAGGAAGATTTTAGCATCCCTGCCCTATCGTTGGCACGATAGGGCAAGAATGTTGTTATAGTCGGATGCGTTAACAAACTTATCGCTGTTTACAGATCATAACTAATTGTAAAACGACAGGACATTGCCTCTTCATCCACCGTGTTTGTCCAGTCTGTCTGGTAGAATGCTTCACCATTTTTAGAGTAGTTATGCTGGAAATCTTCATAGCTGTAGGCGTACCAGTCAACAGTCACTGAATAACTTAATAGATCTGTTAAATAGCCCTTCCAGGCAGCTCCGATGGTAACGCCACCACTATCGCCCTCATCGGCTTGAAAGGCTCTGCTGCTCCTTCCCTTGGTAGACAGCTGTGTTCCCTTAAAAGCTCCTTCCAGCCATGCATAGGCCACATTAAAGGAGAGCAGGTTAGCCTCTCCGATGGGTACCCCATAACTCACCCCCGTAAACCAGCCTTCAGTGTCAAATTCATAGTCCCAGTTGGGCCAGTCCGATGAAGAACCGTAACCATCCATTGCGGTCTCATGCCTCTTCCACCCACCATAGACGGCAAGACCTTTCCATACATTATAGCCCAGAGCGACTGAAAAATCAAAGATGTTCACGTCCCAGTCAATGGGCTGGCGCCAACCTTCAATCTGGTAATCATCGCTGCCGTCCATAGACTGTTGAACGTAGGTGTCAATATAAAATTTATCGAGGGTTACAGTGCCGCCAATGGATCCGGTTAACAAGTTTACACCCAGATCTGCAACGGTTATACTTTGTTCAGGGATCTGAACCTCACGCCACATAATAGAATAATACGAGTAGCCAATATTAGCCCGTGGAATAAAACTAGCTTCCATAGCAAATCCATTTTGAGACAGCAGGAAACATGGCACAGACAGCAGTGATACAATAATTTTTTTCTTCATCTATTTAAGCCTCTTCAAAATAAAAATTAACATG
>DAOVTM010000234.1 GCA_030633145.1 Desulfobulbaceae bacterium | reverse complement strand
TACCTCCTGCTGTTCAAGAAAACCCAATGAACCAAACCCTAGATTGGAATAAAACGTTTGTTCAGCTATACCCAGTTGTAGGCGCAAACCGGCAAAAAGCGTATCTTCACCCGCAGGCGGTAATGGATTGCGCAGCCATTCCCAGGCATCTTTTTCTTCCACCGGGGTTTCATCCCCTTTTACCACCGGTAGAGCCTGTTCAAAGTTAACCCATCGACTGTAATTTTCACGGCCAAGGACAAAATCTGCGCCCGCATTAAGGATACGCAGTAGATCCCATAGTTCACTCACTTCGGTCTGAATCGGGGTGGCAGTGGCAAGTAACAGGTTTTTGGTTCGATGGCCGATTTTCAGCATAAAATCAAGCAGGTTGTTTGCCTGCCCCTTTTTCTGACCAAGTCCGCCACGCCTGCGAGCCTTATGCGCCTCATCAAGAACAACGGTTCCGTATTTACGCTCAAGTAAATAAGCACGCTCATCTGAATCATGGAAAATCAGCCCGGTGGAAACAAGAGCAATGCGAAACGGACAGCGAATAATATCCTCAGCTCCCCGTGTTTTGATGATATGGCCTTTGGGATCAAACCAGACCTTTTTGTTGGATGACCAGACGGCGCTGGGAATACCAAGTTTGTCAGCAAGTTCAACTTGCCATTGCACGGTCAGCGTCGAGGGGCAGAGAATTAAGACCGGGCCGTCTCCAAGCAGGGCGGAAAGCATACCACTGGCTGCCAGGGATAATGTTTTACCGACCCCAACCTCATCAGCGAGCAGGAGCCGCGCCTTGCCATAAATTTCCCGATGTTGGAGGAACATGGTGACAAACGAGCGTTGCCAGGGTTGCAGTTGTTCGCCGCCACGGTAGATCGGGCTTTCCGCCAGAACTGCTCCAGGTAGATCATCAACTTTTGTCTCATCAAAACGAATTTCAACACGATCAGCAACACGTTTGATTTCTTCAATAATGGCATCGGGCAGCGGATAGGAGTCTTGCCAGAGAGCATCAAATTCTTCTTCAACCCAGGCAACACCCTCCGTTGATGGATCTTCCCAGAGAATTTCATAATTTTTGGCAAAGGCATTCTTGGTCTCGTTGATAGAACCGAGAAAGCAGGTCTTTACTCCATCAGCATCTTCAATGACACCGGCCTTGCCATGGACAAAAACATGTTCCTTTGGCACCACCCGAATCTCAACCCTTCCACTGGTCAAAAGGTCATGCAACCGCTGGTAGCGATCCCGATGGAGTAGGGCTTCGATCTCGGCTGATGCCTCATTCCAACGTTCCTTGAGTGCTGTTTCCCGAACATGCTTGGACACGACCACATCTGCCACGTCAAGCTCGCTGTTGCAGACGATCTGTACCTTGGGGATGGATGCGATTTCTTCGCCTACCAGCTCAAAGATTGAGCTGCGAAAGTAACCGGCAATACGCTTATAGGATTTTGCCCCTTGCAGTCGATCAGCAAGAAAGGCATGATCAAGCCGCTGACGGCGGGAGGAAAAACGGTTGATGGTGGTCATGCCAGTTGCGGATTTTGCAGCCAGTCCTTATTCTCAAGGATATCCCAGGCAACATGGATATGCTTTTCCTGGAACATTTTCTTGCGGCTGTTCCAGTTATAAATCATGTCAACTGCCTGAGCCTCTGTTTTAGCTCCTTCGTGCTTTGCAACCCAATGTACAGTCGCCAGTAACTCCATGCCAAACGGTGTTTCAAAGCCGGAAATGAGATCAACAACCTTTTTAAAATGGTCTAAGGTGGCAGGATGATTTTCAAGAAAGTTCTCTGCCTGCGGGATAACATCAGGAAGAAGGTTGATCTGTCGTTCTGGATTATCCTCCGCATCGCCATACCCATTTATGAAATGCCCCTCCATCAGGTTCAAGACATGACGCAGGTTTTTAGCATACGGCCCATAAATACCTTTGTTGTACTGAAGTCTCAGCCCTTCACCGGCCTCTTGCATAAAATACATCAATTTATGAATTTCCAGAAGTGTCACATAAGGATCCATGACAGCCGCAAGATAGCGTCGTATTAAAACGAGTAGGGCAGCTCGCCCGACAGTCAATCCCGGTACTTTCTCAGAATGAACCATTTCCTGGGCAAGGGGCGCCCCTTTGGGTTCATAAAGGAGAACCTGTACATCGTCCAAGCCCTGAAAGGCATCTTCAATTTTCGTCCGGACATCCTCCCAGCGTAAACCGCCAAGACCACAGCCAAGAGGAGGGATGGCAATCGAATGGATTTTTCTTCTGCACACCTCTGCAACCAGCGCTTGCAGACCGGCATCAATATCCTCCATCCTGCTCTTGCCTCTCCAATGGCGTTTGGTTGGGAAATTGACAACATAATGAGGGGCATGAAGTCGGCAGAGATCATAGATAAACATCTTGCCCGGCTGTAATTCCTTGCTGTCACATACAGTCTTATACTGTTTAAAATTGTCTGGAAAAGCCTTCTTGAACTGGAGGGCAATTCCCCGCCCCATGACCCCAACACAGTTGACGGTGTTTACCAATGCATCGGCATTTGCCCGCAATATGTCACCTTGTGTTAATTTAATCATGAGTGTCTCCCGCTGTAGTTATAAATACCGTTAGAAATACCATGCTCTTTCGACTGCCACTATCGGTTTATGCGCAATATATTTAATGAGGGTGTTGACCTGATCGAGTCTTTTCTTATTATGAACGCCGATTTTTTCAATTAAATGCCATGGGCAAGTGTCATGGATCAGGAATTCAGCCTGCTTGCCTTCTTTGACTTGTGCATCACTAAAATCTGTTGCCTTGACTGCTGCCCAGTCAATTTTGCCCAACTGATTATAGCTGTTGTAGAAACTGGTATAGAAAGTACCCGCATTACGATCAGAAAATGCCCAGCGTACCCCGTGCTGATCAGCCAGCTCAATCGCTGCTTTCATATCCACCTGCAAATGCAGCACCGGCTCCTGTCCATCTCGGTAATGGCTCAAATCAGGATGATTGCCTCTGTAAAGAATATAAAGCATCATTGAGCGAAAACAAAAATAAAACGGCACATACGCGCCAACTTTTGTATTTGGGTGACACGAAACCTCTATTTTCTGCAATCGCCTACGCTTAATTTCGGTCATACCAATGGAGGTTTGACCACTACCCTGTTCAAGCCGCCGTCTATCTGATTCAATGTAACCGGTGGTCACAATGGAGGGGAGATTATCAATATGAGTGATATGGTAAATCTTTGGTTGGACTGGTGGCGGTGGCGGTATCATGCAAGCCTCGCTTATCCAACCCGCTGATTGTTCAACAATTCCCGCAATACCCGTGCGGCGCGCGCCTCTTCCGGGCGCAGTTCGTCAAGATGTTTGGCCAGATAATCTGCCAGATCCATGGCCTGTTCACGCAGGGTCATGTCTCCGTAGTAGTTGTGGATATTGAGCATCAAATGCGCCAATACCTCATTGCCGTCTATTTCGTCGTCAAGTTCCATGACTGCGTAGAGAACGGCTCGCAGCACGGTCTTGAATAATTCAGAGCCTTTCCCCATCTCCGTCCGGCCAAACTCGGCTGCGCTTTTTAAGCGAGCGTTGTTTGCTTTGCTGCTGGCCATGAATGGTTGGAAATCATGAACCTTAAAAGCCTTGGCAAAATTCTGGTAGTTGTCCAAGGTCTTGGCACCCCTTGCCTCCAGATCAAGCATCTTGAGGTAAAAACGTTCTACGCTGTTCAGTTTGTCCCAGTGTTTTTTGGGGATTCCCTGGGGGACAAGACATTGGTTGGCAGTGGCAACGGCAAAGTCGATCAAGCCGTCCACAAAAGTGGTTTCGCCCTTGATCCGTGGTCGAATCGCCTCGGTGACCATGTTGCGACCGTCGATGATGGTGTAACTGGTGAGTACTCGTAAAGCTGCCGCATAGCCAGCCATCTGAAGATCGGCATCTTCAAAGACGTTTTCGTCACGGTACAGACCCTTGGCCTCCTGATTAAGTCCGGTCAAATCCTTTATCTGCTTCTCAACCTCCTCCTGGATTTCCCAGGCCAGATCATCACGGCTGGTCTTGTAATTGCCCTGCCGTTTACGCAGTACCAGCAATATCGTACCCTTAACATAACTACCGGCACGAAGCGCACTGTTGGTCTCGGTGACCACATACCAGGCAGCAGTAACCTGGAGTCCTGCTGCCCAGACGATGTTGGCCATGTCTGCCCAGAGGGTGGTGGACTGGTGGGTGAACATGATGACCTGAATACCGTTGTCAACCATGGATTCAGTCATCCGTTTGTAAGCCGCGACCATGCCTTGACGAAAATCCTCGTCTTTACCCTTGATCGCCAGTGAACGACGGCTGTCCCATACCCAGTCAGAAAATTCCAGGGGGGGATTTTTGCGTAGCCAGGCAATGAAAAACTCAAGAATTTCTTCGTATTTTACAGCATCGCCGTAGGGTGGATCGGTCAAGAAAATATCCGCTTCTTTCGTAACTTCGCTGGCTGCTTTACATAACACGGTAGGTGTGCCGGATATTGTCGACAGAGGAATCTTGGATGAGAACAATTGCAGAAGTGGAAAACCGGCTCTGCATCCGTAGTTATAAAAAGTGTTTAATGCCTGATTGTAAAATACATGGGCGGGATTGTCACTTGCACCGCCTGTACGTCCACCTCCACCAGGTTTGCTGGAACCAGCTTTTGAGGTTGTCCACTGGCAAAGTTTACTCGTGTAATCAAGAGATTTAGCGAGTCGTAAAAGTGTTGTACCATTTGTGGCCTTTTTACGAATTAAACCAAGAAGCATTAAGTGACGTGGTGGAAACAAATGGTGCCAGTGTGTCCAGCCGCGCTCACGTATAGGTTGGTCAGTATTATAACCAGTCTCAATGCGCATATCCGGTATCCATCCTTTTGCCTGCCACTCAATAAAGTGTTTTTCTACATATTCTTCGACGATACACTCTCGTTGCAAATCGTCATTTCTTACAGTGCGAAACTCGTAATCAAAAGTTTTTTTTTCTTTCTTTCGACGCATCCAGTGGACGGTGTATAGTCGTTCCTGATAAATATCATCAGGGCGTGGTTTAAAATCTGTTTTTTCCCATAAACGAAGTGCATTGCCACTTGAACCATCCTTGTCATGAAAGTCTCCGCGCAGTGTGGAAATCTTTGTCCGGTAATCCCTGCCTTCAACTGTATGAAAAAGATAAGAATCTCTACCTCGACCATCTGAACGGAGTGAACCCGTTGATGCAGCAGCTAACTCTTCAGAAGAAACCCCTGATTTCACCTTGATATCATAACATTTTCGGGATGGTACAGGGATCAACTCTACTATTGCCTGTTTGCCATGGCTTACAATCATTGACGGGATGAGTGGTACCATCCATCCTGTTTGCGGGCAACGAACTTCCAGACAATAAAGGAATGCCTTTACCCTCCATCCGTTTCCATCGGTTTCAACACCAAGTCTGTCGATTTCCGCCAACACTTCATCAGCAACTCGAAGCTGTTCATCTTCTTGCTGTTTCCGCTCTTCAGGGGAAGCACCGACAATGTTATTGGCTCCCCAAGTGAGCATACAGGCCACAGGATTGAGATCTGAGGCAAAGGTGTCGCATCCCAACCGGCCTGCGGAAAATGGAATTTGACCTGAACCACTAAAGGTGTCAGCCACTCTTGGCTGATGTCCAAAACGCATAATACCCAGCTGTTCAACCAATTCAGGAAATGAGTTTGCCGACGTACCCAGGTGCCTATTAACTGCATCCCAAATATGGTCGTGAACCGTGTCGGCAACCTCTTCAGCACGTTTGCTCTGGTTTACTCGTTCACGATAGGCAATTATGGGCAACATCGGCACTTCCAACCGACGTTGCTCCAGTTGGGGCAAATCATTCCGCCAAGTCACTTTTACACCACTATATTCTGGAATTGACCAGTCAACTGGGGAAGATTCTGGCAATACGTCAGTTGGTTTAGTGGTAAAGTAATCAGAAATTGGAGAAATGGACAATGTGGCAAGAATTTCTTTGGGCTTGGGACGACGCTTAGCTCGAACGGTAAAGGACTCGTCATCCATAGCCATCAGCTTTTCAAAAATGGCAAGGTCACGGGTTGGATTATCAGTGGCTGGCAGCAGGCAACCGAGGATACATGCCTTGTTTAAGATGAGCGGCTTGCGTCCCTTCCAGTATGCACCAAGCGGGACAAGGGTTTGCCCTGCTCCAGCCTTTCTCTCTTTGAATACCTCGGCAGACAGTTTCTGCACCGGCAGCAACCGTTCAATCAACGCCGGAGCATCTTTCAAAGAAAATGGAATGACACCTTTACTCATTTTGAATCCTTACCTTGGGCAAACGTAAATAAATCATTTTGCTGTGGTCGAGGGTGTGGACGGCGTT
>DAOVTM010000293.1 GCA_030633145.1 Desulfobulbaceae bacterium | reverse complement strand
TTGGTTCCATCCCCTTTGAAGCGGCTGAATTAGGCTGTGATGTTTACGCCTCTGACCTGAACCCTGTGGCTTGTCTGCTCACTTGGGGCGCCCTCAATATTATTGGTGGTGACGATACATTCCGTGACAAAATCCATGCGGAACAGCAACGGATTTATAACGAGGTGGATGACTGGATCTGTGAACATGGTCTGGAACAGAGCAAAGAGGGTTGGCGGGCAGAGGCGTATCTCTATTGTCTGGAAATGGCAGTGCCGGAATGGGACGGCTGGCGTGTACCCATCAGCCCGAGTTGGGTGATTGCTCCAAAGACCAGAACCTGGATGGAGTTGATCCCGGTTGAAGAGGAAAAGCGGTTTGACTTTCGGGCGGTTGATGGCGGCAAAGGTTGGGATTCTGCCAATCAAGGCAGCAAACAAAAAAGAGATGTTGTTTGCCCTGCCCCACTCTGGGAGATATTTAAAAAAGATGGTCGTAGCAAAAACACCCCCCGTACCATCCCTTACAACCAGCTCATTGAAAATAGTGGTGGTTTACGACACTGGGAGAAACAAGACGTTAAGCCCCGGCCTGACGACCTGTTGCAGGAGCGGCTTTACTGCATTCGCTGGCGGCTACCTGACCTGAAAGAGCTTGTAGCAGAAGAGCAGACATTGCGGGCAAGCAGAGAGCATGTTTCCCGTCTTCGTGAGATTGAACCTCTTTTTAACGGGATACGCTCTTTTTTTAGTTTGGCTGATTGGGCAGAGCTGGACAGATTATGGCAACATGATTGGATTGCTGAACGTGATGCAATTATCTCGCAGGAAGAGAAACTCACCCTTTTGAGGAAGCAAAAAGGTTCTGGAGATATTCTTAAAGAATTACGAGCTGATTTGAAAAATAGCAAAGAAAATCGAAGAGACCGGGAAGCCCGGCTGGCAAATCTTGCTGACCTTGTTCCACGCCGTGTTTATCGGGAGCCTGATATACATGACATGGAAAGGGAGTCCAGGGTTGTAGAGATGCTGGATGATGTTTTTAACGATTGGCAGTCCTCTGGCTGGATACCTGGTTGGAGGATCGAACCCGGTCAAAAAACAAATGAACCTATTCGCACCCGAGGTTGGACACACTGGCATCATCTCTTTACCCCACGGCAATTATTGATGTTAGGACAGTATTCGCAGAGCATTGCGAGTTGTGAGACTGAGGTAAAAGCAGCTTTAACTCTTGGATTGGGTAGAATTGTAGAGGCAAATGCCCGGTTAAGCCGCTGGAAACCGAATGACGGCGGAGGCATAGGTGGGACGGTTGCGGTGTACTATAACCAAGCTCTCAACACCATGTTGAACTATGTCTCACGATCTTGGAAGCACTTGGCATTTCAAGCACAGCCAAGCCATCAAGCAATCATAACTAACCACAAGAATAAAGTACAAGTTTGTGATGCCCGTGAAATCAATTCAACCTGTCAGCTCTGGATTACCGATCCTCCCTATGCCGATGCGGTAAATTACGAGGAACTATCCGAGTTTTTTCTGGCCTGGTACTCCCCGCACCTGAAAGCGGCCTTTCCTGACTGGTACACCGATTCCATGCGCCCACGGGCGGTAAGAGGAAGAGATGCCTCTTTTCGGGTGGCAATGGCTGACTGCTACCGCCGCTTGACGGAGAACATGCCGGATAATGGTATGCAGGTGCTGATGTTCACCAATAAATCAACCGATGTGTGGGAAGATCTGGCGCTCATCATGTGGGCTGCCGGGTTACAGGTAAAACAGGTCTGGAGCGTAGCCACTGAAACACCCGGAGCCGGTATCCGCACCGGCAACTATGTTCAGGCCACCTATAATATGGTGCTGCGTAAACGAACCGGCAACAAGATGGGATTTGTGGACTTTATCACCCCGGAGGTCAACAAACGGGTCAAGGAAGTTATCACCCGAATGCGGCAGAGCCAGATTGACAGCAGGTTGTGTAGTTGCGGTTATACGGACACCGACTATCTGCTTGCCGCCCAGGCCACTGCCGCCGAAGTGGTGACCAGCTATGCAACCATTGACGGGGTTGATCTGGAGGCGGAGTTGCGGACACCCAACAAGGAGCGGGGGCGTTCTGCCCTGCGTATCCTGATGGAGAATGCCAAACGCACGGCCACTGATTTCCTGGTTCCTCCTGCCATGGAACAAGCCATTAATAAACACGGGGCTGGCAACAGTTATCAGTTTTGGCGGAATTTCACTCCAGAGGAAAAGTTTTTGCTTAAAGGTCTGGAACTGGAACAGCAGGGAATGTTCAAAATCAGCGCCTTTCAGGATTTGGGACATGCCTATGGTCTGAGTAATCATGAAAACCTGACCGGGCCGGTACAGGCCAACAACAGTAGAACAGCCCTGCCTGAAGAGCTGCCACGGCCTGATGCTGTACGCTTTGTTGATATTCCCTCGGCTGACCTGGAACAGTGGCGTTATTCGCCCACCCGGCATGTTTATCACGCCCTGAAACTGCTTAAACAGGGGGCTGATATGGATCGGGCAGTTAAACATCTTATGGACAGCACCGACTTTTGGAATATCCGTACCAGCCGCCTGGCAGTGATTTTTAGCTATTTGCTGGAAATAACCGCCGATAACACCCATTGGCAGGTATATCAAAACCATCTGACGGCATTGGCTATCGGGGTTGAAAATTGCAGGGCGTAATGTGGACTGCTCCGTTGCAGTTCTCTGAAACTATTATAGATTATGAGATAACCGCATGAACAGTGAAAATCAAAATACAGACCTGAAATCACTGCGTGTTGTTACCGGAAAAACAGCAGATTGGGACGAAATTGCCAAAGACTGTGTCTGTTTTGCCAATAGCCGGGGCGGAAGGCTTTTGATAGGCATTGAAGACAGCGACCGGCTTCCACCTGCCAAACAAAAAATCCCGCTTGAATTGCTCGACCGACTCCGTAAGCGTATCAGTGAGTTGACTGTGAATGTCCAGGTTTCTCCCCAAATAGTCACGGCAAATAATAATGGCCAGTTTGTTGAACTGACCATTTTCCCGGCTATTGGGGTTTCCTCCACTTCGGGCGGTCGATATTATCTGCGGGTTGGTGATAGCTGTCAGCCTGTGGTGGGTGATGATGTGATGCGCCTGGTAAACGAACGTCCCGGGTTATCGTGGGAGGCCATGGAAAGCCAGGATGCTGTCCAGGCAGATATTGATGTTGACAAACTCAATGATTTTATCAGCTCAATTCATGCATCAGACAGAGTTAAGGATTCGGTAAAGGACAAAAGCCCGGATGAATTGCTTGACCACTACCAGCTTGCCTCCGGCAACTGCTTGACCCATCTTGGCATCCTCCTCCTTGGCACGGCTCTCAATCGTGCCAGGCTCGGAACCGCACCTGTCGTTCAGTTTCTCAAGTTTGATGAGCAGCGGCAGAAGGTCAACAAAATCGTATGGGATGATTACACACTTTCACCTGTTGAACTGGTGGATGCCGTGTGGCGTGATATCCCTGATTTTCGTGAGACCTATGAATTGCCTGATGGTATGTTTCGGCAAAACATAGCGGCCTTTGATGAAAAGGTTGTCCGGGAATTATTGGTCAATGCTCTGGTTCATCGGCCATATACCCAGCGTGGTGATATTTTTCTCAACCTGCATCCGGATCGGCTGGAAGTTGTCAATCCGGGACGGCTCCCTCTTGGTGTAACTCCACAAAACATCCTTCACGCCAGTCAAAGGAGAAATGACGGTCTGGCAAGAATGTTCCATGATCTGAAAATGATGGAACGGGAAGGCAGCGGCTTTGATCTTATGTATGATCAAATGCTTTCTTCGGGCAGACCAGCACCAGTGATTACTGAGGGGACTGACTCAGTCTCCGTGACCATAAAGCGAAGGATTGTTGTACCCCAGGTGATACGCCTGATTGCAGTGGCTGACAGCAGGTTTCAGTTATCACAACGTGAACGGATCACCATTGGGCTTCTGGCTCAATCTGAGGGGATGACTACAAAAGAATTTTCAAACTGTCTGGATCTTGATAATACCAGAAAAATCAAGTCCTGGTTTGGTCGTTTGGAAAAATTAAAGCTGGTGCAAAGCTCGGGTAAAACACAGGGGAAACGCTATTTTCTTGACCCGGCATTGCTCCGTGATGCCGATATTGGCATGGTCACAACCCTATCTCGTATGGAGCCGCACCGGCTTGAAGCACTTATCGTGGAGGATTTGAATCGTTATCCCAACTCTGCAATCAGTGACATTCACTCCCGTATTGCCCCGGAGATTAAACGAAGACGTATTAAAGACAGCCTTGATTATCTTCTCCTTCAAGGAAAAATCAGAAAAAAAGGGGAAAAGCGCTGGAGACGCTATTGGGCAGAGAACGGATAGTTCTATCAACCAAAACACTTCTTATCGACTTGTAAAGGATGATAGAGAACGGATGATAAGATGCTATCGTTCTAAAAACATGAGATTTTCTATTGCGATAATGTGAATAGAAAAAGATCGATATGGTTAATAGGATGTCTCTAACTCCGTAAATTATTTATTGTGTAGAGTTGTACCTTTAACAATATAATTTCAATCAAGATTCCCTGGTTTCTTGTTTTATGAGAAATCCTGCCAAGTAATGTGTTAACGCCTATTAACTGCTGATATTGATGACTGGAAGACGCAATCTATGCTGACTCGCTACAGCTCCCGCCGGGGAAGCCTTTACAATGATTTCCTGCAACAACGATTGAACAACGCTGTTCGTTATGACCGGATAGCGGGCTATTTTCAAAGCAGCTTGCTGGAGCTGGCCGCAACGGAACTGGCAGACATCCCCACGGTGCGGATTGTCTGCAATACCGAGGTAAGCGCCGAGGACGTGAAAACGGTGCGTATGGCTACCGGCGCACGACACAAAGAACTGAAGAATAATTTATTGCGGCTGGCCTGGAATGCCGGGCAGTTTACCCATCTTGTCGATGTACACGGCAGTGTGGCACAGCAGCGGCTCAAGATTCTCTATACCCTGTTGATGTCATCCGGCAAAGATGGCCGCTTATTTGAAATCCGCCTTGTGCCTGACGCTGAATTCGGCTTTGTCCACGGTAAAGGAGGGATCATTGAAGGGGCAGAAGGGACAACTTCTTTTATCGGCAGCGCCAATGATAGTTCCCGTGCCTGGACGAAAAACTATGAACTGGTCTGGGAAGATGACAGCCCGGAAAGCGTTGTCTGGGTACAGCAGGAATTTGATGCTCTTTGGGAAAAAGGGTTTCCCCTTTCCGAGTTTATTGTCAAACAGATAGGCCGTTTGTCCCAACGCACTGTGCTGGAACATATTGGTTCCTGGCAGGATGAACCAAAACCAGAGCCTTTGCTGGCCGAAGTACCCACGGTAACGGAACTGTTCGGTT
>DAOVTM010000328.1 GCA_030633145.1 Desulfobulbaceae bacterium | reverse complement strand
CCTGCCCCTGCCGTCCTTACGGGAAACATCAGAGGTTATATCATCATAATGCACTTTGGCCAGAAAGGGGTCAGCACGCAGGGCGGCAAAAAAATCAAGCTCGGTTTCCTCACCGAGGTGTTCGCTCATCCCACCGTACATGGCAGCAAGTTCTCTGTTCCGCTGGCCAAGCTTGTCAAGCATGGCATCAGTTTTTGCAAATCGTTTATCCAGCTTGGCATCTGTCTCTGCAAACCTTTTGTCTGTCTTTGCAAATAACTTTTTTAACCGGGCATCGGTTCTTGCAAGCTGAGCATCGGTTTTTTCCTGAGATTTTTCCAGTCGTGTAATATTGCTTTCGAGCTGGGTTATATTCTTTGCCAAACACGTCATACTGCGATGAAAATCCGCCATCATTTTTTCCACATCTTCAGCCACAACGATACACTCCTTTAAAAGTTGACAATTTGTTGATTCCTGATAAAAAAATAACTCTTTCTCCAGGCAAAGTCAAAAAAAATATGTGTAATCGACTATACGATGACTTTTTATAGAGTCTCCATTCTCTTGCAATCCACTATTTATGGTAAATCCCTCATAATCCATTGCGCTGTTTTAATTCCCTTATAACAGCATTTTCCCGCAACCTTGACCGGATGATGCATAACATTTCCGGCAGCATAATCGGCAGGGGCGGAACAGCGGCTAAACTGATCAACCAGAGGGCTGCCAGTGGCTGGAACAAGCTCAAGATGACTCATACGGGCAAGGCCGGAGGAGGTGCCTTATAGATCCAATCCGGAGGTAAAATACAGCATTCCTTCGCCATCTGCAATTTGGTTCAGCTCAAAACAGTTGAGTTGTCAAGGCTGTGAGGCACTGGCGTACACTCTACCCCTGCTGTTTCACCTGTTTAACAACAGTGTCACGAAACCTGAACGGGCCATCAAGAGCCTGGAGCAAATCCTTATCCCGGCCATAAAAATCCTGCTTAAAGAGGATTGTGCCATTCTCTTCCTTAACATTTACAGTCCAGTAGAGAAGCATTACCGTCAGCGGGGTCTTCAAGTTGACCCGGGTGTTTTTTCCACTGGAGATAACCTCTTCAATTTTTGCCTTGTCCCAGGGTTGTCCATCGTTTTGCAGGATTAACGCACCCAGGGTCAAGGGCTGTGCCACCCGGATACAACCGTGACTGAAGGCTCGTTCTCCCTTGGCAAAGAGATTACGGCTCGGGGTATCGTGCAGATAGATGGCATGGGGATTGGGGAAGATAAATTTAATCCGCCCCAGGGCATTATGAGGTCCAGGCTCCTGCCGGATATAATAGGGAAATGATTTTCCTTTGTAACTCTGCCAGTCAATAGCTGCCGAATTAACGGTTTGTCCTTTGCTGTCCAGTACCCGGAGATTTTTTTGCTGCAGATAGGAAGGATCTCGCTGTATCTTGGGCAGTGTCTCGTTGATGATAATGGAACGGGGAATTGTCCAGGTGGGATTTATGTCAATATACTTCATCTGAGCCGCAAAGACCGGGGTGGAGTGAAAGGGCTTGCCCACTACCACCCTGGTTGTCCAGATGACCTTGGAATCCTTTTGATAAGTAAGGGTATAACCGGCGATATCAATAAGAAGAACAGTGGCGGGTATATCACCCAGCACCCAGCGAGCCCGTTCAAGGTTGACCCGAATCTGATTTATCTTTGCATCCACGCTCTGATTGAGAACTGCCAGGGTCTGCTTACCTATAATACCGTCTCCATTGAGATAATGGCGTTCCTGAAAACGAATAACTGCTTCTTCCAGCTCTGTATCATAGAGATGTTGCGTACCTGTCGCAGTTTGAGTACCGGTGTTGAGAAGTCGTCGTCGTAGCAAGGGAACGCGCCCATCTTCCATGCCCGGTTTTAAGACTTGGCCGCTGCCAATGACCGGCCAATTTCCTTGTTTCCTGATCTCCCTGTACTGAGCTAATGCTTTTTTCAAGCGGGTATAGCTGCTGAAGCGGGGCGAAAGGGATTGCAGGGCCTCAGCAACCTTGCCCTGAGCAATGCTTTTTTCTATATTGCCCACCAGATCGGTGCCAATGGGTTTTTCCGGATAATTCCACTCAGGATTTAAGCGACCAGGATCAACCTTGCCAAAAGATTTATCATAGGCCAGACGAATAAAGGCATCACTCAAGAGTAGGTCAAAATCCGCATGCAGAGTGGGATAGCGCATCCCGACACTCTGCTGCTGTTGTAAACGGAGCAAGATCTTGCTGTGGTAATCCGTCGGGGTCAGACCCTCCAGCTCGCTTTGCTGAACAGCATCCAGCAACTGTTGCACACTCTTCTTGCTCTTCCAGAGCGGTTGGAAATTATTCCTCTGGTACATGTTCTGAAGCAGTAGTACCGATATAACCCGTTCCTTGCCGATAAAATAATCCTGACCGGTCTGCAACAATGCGACGTGTTTTTGGATGTACGCACTGATCTCTAACTTCTCTCCGGCTGTTGCCAAAAGGGGGAGCATCTGAACCAGACAAAACAGCAACAACCCGTTCACTAAACAATTCTTTTTCATACCTTTACCTGTTATTTTTAAATCTCTTTCAGCTATCACTCTGTATTCTGATATCAGCTCCAACCTTCTGCAATTTTTCAACCATATTTTCATAACCGCGTTCAAGGTGATAAATTCTTGAAATCTCCGTAGTACCGGAGGCGGCAAGACCTGCCACCACCAGAGAGGCAGAGGCCCGGAGGTCAGTGGCCATCACCGGTGCGCCGCAGAGTGTATCACGGGAGATCCCGCGAACAACCGCCCTTGAGCCTTCAATGGTGATATCTGCGCCCAGCCGCTGCAACTCGGCAACGTGCATGAAACGATTCTCAAAGATGGTCTCATGGATGATGGATACCCCGTCAGACTGGATCATCAGAGCCATGAACTGAGCCTGGAGGTCGGTGGCAAAGCCGGGATAGGGCAGGGTGGTGATATCCACCCCAATGAGCGGACACCGCCTGCCGTCCGAATCAACAGGGCAGAAGGCAGACATGGTCGTGGTGCCGGCTTCCACCTGCATACCAGCGGCTCGTAGTTTCTCCACCAGGGCGGGAAGATGCGCAGGATCGCAGTTGGTGATCTCAAGCTCACCGCCTGCCGCACCCACAGCCATTAAATAGGTTCCAGCCTCGATACGATCCGGGATGATGGTTGCCTCCACCGGTTGTAGGGAAGCGACACCGGTCACTGTGAGACGATCTGTGCCGCGCCCTTCAATCTTTGCGCCCATGGAAGAGAGCATCTCAATGAGGTTCTCTACCTCAGGTTCTTTGGCAGCATTTTTGATAATGGTTTTCCCCTGGGCATAGACCGAGGCCATGAGGATATTTTCAGTACCTGTCACCGAGGGAATGTCAAAATAGACCGTACTGCCGGTGAGTGGTGCCTCTACCCTGGCCTCAACATAACCGCCTTCCAGGATGGTGCTGACTCCCAGCTGTTCAAATCCGCGCAGATGGAAGTTGATGGGCCTGGCACCAATGGCACAGCCGCCGGGGAGTGAGACCCTGGCAAATCCGGCCCTGGCAATGAGTGGACCCAGAACAAGCACTGAGGCACGCATGGTCTTGACCAGATCGTATGGAGCCTCGGCACCGGTGAGATGACTGGTGTCAATCTGGACACTGGTTCCTGAGCGTTCCCAGACAGCACCCAGGGTCTGGAGGAGGTTACACATGGTTCGTGTATCCCGCAGATCTGGTACATTATTGAGGGTATAGGTGCCGGGTGCCAGCAGAGTGGCGGCAATGAGAGGCAGAGCCGCATTTTTTGCCCCGCTGATGGGGACGGTACCCTTCAGGGGGCGGTTGCCGTTTATTATTATCTTATCCATTTGATTTTATTTAATTTTGCTTACTTTTCTTGTAAATATTCGGTTATTTTTTGTATATAAAAATAGGGTTATCCTATGTCGGGTTATGGGCTTACGCTCTAACCCGACCTACACTTAAATTAGTGATTTAACTTGTATCTTTAGGTTGAATAGGCACGTTTCTTTGTTGTCAACTGATCCGTTTTGCCTGTAACACCCGAGGTCTTCCAGACCAGTCATCCAGAATTTGAATCCGCTCAAAGTCATTGGAAGCAAGAAACAACTCTTCAACCGGTTTAGCAAGATCCGAGCCGATCTCCATGAACAGCCAGCCCCCTGGTTTCAGGCGGCAAGCAGCGGCAAAACAGATTTTTTTAATGATGTCCATCCCGGTTGAGCCGCCGGACAGAGCCAGTTGTGGTTCCCAGACCCTGACCTCCGGTTCAAGTCCGGGCAGGTCTCCATCCTTGATGTAGGGAGGATTGGTGACAATGAGATCAAAGAGCGGGACTGCCAGCAGGCCGGTGAGCAGATCGCTCTGGATCAGGTCAATTCGCCCTTCCATGCCATGTTTGTTTATGTTGTGTTGCGCAGTTCGCAGGGCAGCGAAAGAGGTATCAGCAGCCAGGATATTAGCTGTTGGTAACTCTTGAGCAAGAACAACTGCAATCACACCGCTGCCGGTACAGAGGTCAAGACATTTTTTTTTACTCTTTCCCTCCAGGTACTCGTCAGGAAGAGTGGAAAAAACATGCTCTAAGAGAAATTCCGTTTCCGGCCTGGGGATGAGGACGGACTCGTTGACCGCAAAATCCAGGGACCAGAACTCGCAACTGCCTTGGATATACTGGAGCGGTTCACGCTGACATCTCCTGGAGAGTACCTTTGCAAAGGTCTGCCCCTGCTCAGTGGTCAACGCAGAATCCAGCATGAGAAAGAGACGACTGCGGGACAGGTTCAGGCAGCCGCGCAAAAGTAGCTCCGCCTCAAGGCGGCTTTCCTCAACACCGGCTCGTGCCAGTGCGCT
>DAOVTM010000069.1 GCA_030633145.1 Desulfobulbaceae bacterium | reverse complement strand
CTTTTTTCAATTGAACATCAACCTTCAAGTCCGTCCCTTTACCAATCTTAACCCACTGCCAGTCAGTCTTATACCCTTTTTTCGACACCTCAACATGATAACGACCAGGTTCCAGTTGTATGCCCCGGTAATATTTCGGTTGAATATTAAGAATCCTGATTCGGGCATCAGCAGGAGTCGCAGCTACAAACAGATGACCAGGAACAGGAACAGGTTTTGGCTCTGGTTTAAATACCGGCTCAGGCGTACTTTGCTCAACTTTCGTCTGTTCCGGCTTTTCTTGTTTCTATTTCTGTTCAAGCCGGGAGATAAGCAGTTTTGCCATCCCCTGATAGCGACTACCAGGATACTCAGTAATAAAAAGACGCAGCTCAACAGGGTCTGTTGTATTCTGAACCATCTCCCACATTAAATCCGCACCAGTGCGTACAGGCAGTATCTTTGCCTTGTTTTTGCTTGTAACCACCTGAGGTTCTGCGGCCACAACCGTTCCATGAAAATAAAAATCACCAATGAGCGATGATAACTCAAAGGGAATCTGGTTATTGCCGGTATCGCGCTGCACCCCCCGGCGAACCTGTTTCATCATCCTGCCAAGTTCAAGATTTTTCTTTGCCATCTGTTTGAGCAGATGTTTTGTATAAATACCATTGCGACCAGTACCCTCAGCAGCGACCTTACCCGGTGCTGTGGCAAAGGAAACCAGGGAACCACGGGGAGCATTCATGGCGGCCAGACCTGTACCGACAGAACGAAAAGTACGCTGATATGGATTGTTGCGGCAGGCATCAAGAAAGACCATGTTGAGGCGATTACCAGCCAGCTGCATTTGGGCCAAGGCTCTGTTGGCATCCACTGCTTCAAAACGAACATCCTCCTCAGTGGCAATATCCGCACCAATGGGGATAAGATAATTCACACCCCGCACCTGAATACCATGACCGGCATAATAAAACAGGCCTACACCGCCCTGAATCAGGTTATTGCCAAGGTTTTGAATGGCACGTTCCATCTGCCGCTGATTGATGTTCAGACGCAGATCAACAGTGAACCCGGCTTGTTTGAGCATGTTTGCCATGTCTTCGGCATCATGCACCGGGTTTTCCAGCGGTGCTTTGCTATATGTAGCATTACCGATAACCAGGGCAGTACGTCTTTCGACATTTTTCCCTTCTGTTGAGGATGGTTTAGCCGTTGCAGTGACAGCAAAAACCTGACTGGCACTGCACTGCAACAGAACAAGAATAATAAGGAATAAACGAGTGAGCATAGCAGCTATTTTGCTTGAATTTTAATAAACAGTCACATTTATTGCTTACCAGAATTTCTTGATTTTTGCAAGAAGTGACTGGAGTCATGCCGTGCGGGACTGAATTGACAAAGATGAATACTGTCTGAAGTTCGGCATCCTTTATATTGTCCAGAAAGTAAAGTAGTTGACACTTTCAACCATGCAACACTTGTTGGTGCGCACAGCTCACCCTACAGGTAAGCGCAGACTCCGGTGCGGCCAGGCAAGGTCGTGTAATCCATCGGGTGCAATCCCCGCTCCGGCAAGGCAGACCAGCCACCGGATAGAGAACCCTGGGTCGGCGGAAGTAATTCCAAAGATTAAGCACAGGGGAACCAAGACAACAGGCCGTAAGCGAAAGTTGAACGGATTGAGCCACGAAAGCGCTAAACGGGAAGGGCGACACCGTCGGAGTGGTGGAAGCCTCTATAATGCAGGGCGATTGGTAAGTGCTGCATTGCTTCCCCGGGGTCTTAGACGATGGCATGTTGGATATTGGGAATACACGGCAACCTGGGAGACCCTGTAGAGTCCCTTAAGTCGAGGGTAAGGTGGAACAAGTGATAATAAAGCAAGAACCAACTGATGCTTTGCAGGGAGTCGGACAATGGCATAGTACTTACGAGGCCGGGTAATGCCGGATGAGGGAAGGCCATTGCAACAGTAACAGCGTGACAGGGAAATACATATCATGCCCAGCAATGAAGAAAGTGTAGGAACAAAACTGAAACGCATAGCAGCGAAAGCTCGCAAAGATCCGCAGTGTCGGTTCACCAGTCTGTTTCATCTGATGAGCTATGATCTGTTGTGGGAGTGCTTCTGGGATTTAAAGAGATGTAAAGCCAGCGGCATTGACCAAGTGAGTAAAGAGCAATACGAAGAAAACCTGATGGACAATATCAACGATCTTGTTGATCGTCTCCATCGGATGGCGTATATCCCGCAACCTGTGCTTAGGGTAAATATCCCGAAACCGGGAAGCGATAAAATGCGGCCACTGGGTATTCCAGCCCTTGAGGATAAATTGGTACAAAGCGGATTAAGTCGGATTCTTCAAGCCATTTATGAGCAGGATTTCATAGATGATTCGTATGGATTCCGTCCTAAACGTGGATGTCATGATGCCTTGCGAGTTCTGAACCAGACCATTGAACGGCGTGGAACAGAGTATATTGTAGAAGCTGATATTCGAGGCTTCTTTGATAATGTTGACCAGGAACAACTGATGGAGTTTCTGGCTCACCGTATCGCAGATAAGCGTATATTACGCTACATCAAACGTATTCTCAAGTCTGGAATCCAGGAAGAAGGTGTGTTTCGAGCCAGTGAGCGTGGAACCCCACAAGGGGGAGTTATCTCTCCATTGCTGGCTAACATCTATCTTCACTATACTCTGGATTTATGGTTTGAACGAGGTTTTCGTAAAGGCTGCACTGGGATAAACCGATTCGTCCGTTATGCCGATGATTTTGTGGTGTGCTTTAAAGATGAAGCAGACGCAAGACGTTTTCGGATTGAGATGGAAGAAAGGTTGAACCGGTTTGGCCTGGAAATAGCCCCGGAAAAGACCAAGATTATCGAGTTTGGTCCGCAGGCACGTGTAAGAGCAAAGGAGAGGGGGGAGAAGGCAGAGACCTTTGATTTTCTCGGCTTCACGCATTATTGCACGGTCTCAAGAAGTGGCAAGATGTTCTGTGTTGGACGCAAAAGTATCAGTAAACGTATGACAGCCAAACTGAAACTTTTCAAAGAGTGGTTGCGTGCTTCCCGTACGCAGCCAACCGCAGAAATTATGGAAACAGTAGCCAACAAATTGAGAGGACATTACGCTTATTATGGGGTAAGTGGCAACAGCAAGAGTATCAACAACTTCTTTTACGAAGTACAACGGATTCTCTTTAACTGGCTGGGACGTAGAGGTAAACGGGGCAGTTTAACTTATGCCAAGTTTAGACTCTTGCTCCAGCGTTTTCCATTGCCTTTCCCACGTATTGTTGTGAACTTTTGGTAGTTTCCAAGTGAAGAGCGTACTGTTGAGGAGCCGTGTGCGTAAATAGCGCAAGCACGGTTCTGTGAGGGGCTTGGCTTCATCATTGACGGGATACTGACGGGTGTAGCGCGTAGTAGTCGCGTGCGACGAGGCGTTTGTGAAAGAGACATGGTAACTGTCAGACTCTTTGAGAATTATGGTGAAATCGGTCTACTCGACATTATGACCTGGTGCTGGATGCGGCACCTGGCAGAATTTTTAACGGCAGGGTCATGAGCGTCGGCTACGGTGTTTCTGATAATACCAGCAACACCCTTGGCTCCGGCAGGTACAGCACATGCCGGTTCTGATCGAATTTACCGACGATGAGACACGGTTCTTCTTACGGGTCGGCGGCCAGGTCATTCTCAACACCTTGGGACAGGCCGGATCTGGATGATCAGTCAACTCTTCCATATTTATTGATCCGAGCAGGCCATGAAGGGAAATGCGCTGGCCTGTTATATCGGCGGTGTTGCCATCATAATCGTTTATAATCCGCAGACGGCTGGCTTTGTCTAAACAATAAATTTGGAAGCCATCGTTACTCCGTATGTACTATAAATTTTTTACATTATTACTGCCTGGTTTAATAATTGTTAGTTTTGCTACACTCTTAGTTGGCATTTCACCAGACAATATCTCGAAATACTCTAATGCGTTAGAGGAGATCAACGAACTTAAGAAGCTTTCTAATAGTTTGAGTACGACTTATAATTTTGTTGTCCCAGAGGTTCCTCTGGTTCCCACAGACGGAGTCTCGCAGGCTCGCTTACCTGGAGCGTGGGAACGAGAGGGAGTGAAGAAATGTCCCGGCTAAAGTTGGTAGCCTCAAAAACGGTTAATAATGAGGAGATGAAGTTTATTTCTGGGTGGAACAAGGTCCTCTATGGTTACCCAAAAAAATTGGCGACATCTATTTGAGATTTCAGCAATTTATTCAACGGTTTTCAGTTACCCCAGCAATGCAAGAATACGCTCATATTCATAATTCTCTATCCATTGCCTGAGTGTTGCGGCCAGTCTGCTGTTTTGCGATTCAATAGCAGTCAGAGACTGCTGCATCTCTGTATCGTCACCCATGGTAACAGCCTGATGCAGATGAGCAGTAATTTCAGGATCAATGGCTGCAATATCATCGGGCTGGGGCTGCCATGTATGAGCCTGGAATCCTGTGTCACTGTCCCCGCCAGTACCTGTTTCAGACACTTCATCAGGATCGTCCAGGTACAGATACTCAAGATCAAGCTGTTGTTTCATAATATAAAAAAGGTACTCAACCGCACAGGGCTTGACAACATAATCATTACAGCCGGCCTGGATCATTTTTTCTCGGTCATGGGTAAATGCCTCCGCACTCAAGGCAACAATGGCAGGTTGTTGTATGGTACTGTCTGCTCTGATTTTCCTGACCGCACCACAACCGTCCAGTTCCGGCATTCGGATGTCCATCCAGATAAAATGGGGCTGCCAGTGTTGGCTTATTTTCACTGCTTCAAGACCATTTACAGCCAACTGTACCTTAAAACCTACCGGTTCAAGCCATGCCCGCATGAGTTCAAGAGCGTCCTCCTTGTTATCACAGACCAAGATACGATATTCCTCCTGGCCCGGCGCAAGACGCACAACCTGGGGATGATAGCATTTACTGTCACTCTCAGAACTGCAAAACACTGTTTCCACAGGCAGATGCAGGGTAAATACTGAGCCATTGTCCAGGGAACTGCTCACCGTGATGTCACCGTTCAGCAGACGGGCAAAGTTACGACTGATACAGAGTCCCAAACCTGTGCCTTCTTCTTTTGTTTTTCCTCCGCTGGTCTGAATAAACGGCTGAAACAGCTCTTTCTGTTCCTCTGCGCTGATACCGATTCCAGTATCCTCAACTTCAAAACAAAGCTCTGTACTGCCTGAACCTGATTCTTTCAGCAAAGAAAAAACCCGTAAAACAATACTTCCAGCAGCCGTGAACTTGACGCTGTTGTCCAGCAGGTTAATCAATATCTGGCGAATTTTACGGCGATCAGTTCTGATAGACTCAGGCAGGTTATCTTTCATCTCCAGCCGGAATTCAACCTCTGTATTATGAGTGCGGCTTTCAAACATATCTTTAATATGACGGAGAAGATCCGGCAGGGAAATTTTTTCCTGTTCAACCGATATACTTCCAGCTTCAATTTTGGAAATGTCCAGAACGTCGTTAATTAAATCCAGCAGATGCATACCACTGTGATTAATGGTTGCCAGTTTCTCCTGCTGGCTGTCATTCAATGTCTTGTCCCGGCTCAGTAAACTGGAAAAGCCAAGAATTGAGTTCATGGGAGTGCGCAGCTCATGGCTCATATTGGCAAGGAAAATCGACTTGGCCTGATTGGCAGCCTCTGCCTTTTCCTGTGCCTTGAGCAACTGCTGTTCAACACGCTTTTGTTTGGTAATGTCTTCTATAATACCTTCAAGGGCTAACTGGTTTCCGGCATCATCCCTATGGGAATGGACTGTGCTGCTGACTATTCGTTCAATATTATTCTGATCAGTAAAGCGGAGATTGAGTTCTACAAAATCAACCTCCCTCCTGGTTGCCTTTTCTCCAGCCGCCAATACCGCTGCCAGGTCATCAGGATGCCAGCGGACGAGGTCGGCCCAGCGTTTACCTATAGCCTTATTTTTTGCAATACCGAAGACCGATTCCACACCATCACTCACATAGCTGATAATGCCCTCATTATCATGACTGAACACGACAAATTTCTGGCCAATATCATCTACAAGACGCTGATATTTTTCCCGGCTGTTGCGAATGAGCTGTTCAGCCTGCTTACGCAGGGTAATGTCCTGGATAACACCAATGGTCTGGATTGGCTTGTCTGTATCCGTGTAGCTGGTTTCAAATCGTTCATGGACATGTTTGTTCCTGCCGTCCTTCATCAGGAGGCGATACTCAATATCACAGGACTCTTTTTCCCGGATGGCCCTCTCATAAGAATCAAGGACAAATTTCTGGTCATCAGGATGAATGTTATCCCTGAAAATGGTTTGTAAGGCATCATCCGCCACCGGATCAATCTCTAAAATATTGAATATTTCAGCCGAGCAATCCAGGGTGTTGTTGACAAAATCATGCTGCCAGTTGCCAAGACCGGCAATCTGCTGTGCCTGAGCCAGGCTCTGTTTACTGTTTTTCAGCTTTTCTGCTATCTCTTTCTGTTCTGTAATGTCCAGATGTACTCCCATAAAACGCAGAGCTTGCCCCTGTTCATCACGCTCTACTACCCGTCCCACATCCAGAATCCATTTCCATTGCCCGTTCGCACATCGGAGTCGATGTTCAGAGCGGTAATAGGAATCGTCTCCTCCAAGGAATCTTCGCACAGTTGCCATGACATGTTTCCTGTCTTCAGGATGTATCAGAATAAGCCATTGTCTGACTCCTGTTGATTTTTTAATTCTTTCCGCCATGTCACCATTATAAGCATACCCAAGCATTGAGAAAAAAATTTCATTGGTATGTAGTTCACTGCTCTGCGGTCGCCAGTCCCAGACACCCAGATTGTTCACTGCCACGGTCAGGGCCAGTTGTTCACGGCCTTCCTCAAGCTTCTGCACGGCCAGCTGCAACTGTTTACGAGCCAGTAGTAATTCTATACCAAAACCAACATCTTCAGACACATCCTTGAGAAGTTTGATTTCCGATGGGGTAAAGGGATCAGAGTTAATGGAACAGATAGCCCAGCCGCCCCATATTTTATTTTCCACTTTGATGGGCAGCACCAGCACCGATGCAATTTGAAATATGCGTGCCTTTTCCTTGAGATTTTGAAAACCATGATCTGTTGCCGTGTCATGAACATGAACGATTTCATTGCTGTGAATTGCCTGACCCATGGGCAGCAGAGAGGATTTTTCTTTTGACCAGAAGACAGTTACCTGCTGTTTGAATTCGTCTCCAAAGCCTGCCTGAGCCAGTACGGACACAGAACATGTCTCATCAAACTCTTTGCGTCCAATCCAGGAACGGCCATACCTGTCCTGTTCAATAATCAAGGTGCAGATGTCATCAAGCAACTGCTGCTGAGTATCGGCACGGAGGAGGATGTGTCGTACCTTATTCGTAAGCTTGTAGGCATGGTTGAGCCTTTTCAGGGATTCATTGAGTGCAACATGCTCACTGATGTCACGTCCGATGACCATGAGACCGGAGGGTTTGTTGTACTCATCAAAGAAGGGGAGTTTAATTACATCCACGTGAACATCGGAACCTTCCGGGCTTGGGATTACCTCAACCGTGTGTACCATCCCCCCTTTATCCCAGGTTGCCTGATCGCTCAACTTGCAGCCCAGAAACGCCTCCCTGTACATGGGGTGGGTAAATTCGGCCAGATCAGAATCTGTTTTGCCACGATAATCCATTCCTTCCAGTTGAAATAAGGCAAGATCAGCCGGATTGGCATCCAGCCAGCGTCCGGCTCCGTCCTTAAAGCAGATAATATCAGGACTGTATTCCATCAGGGTGTCAAAGCGGAAACGGGCATCTTTATGTTGGTTGCTGAGGATAGCCTCAGCCTTTTTGCGACGGCTAATCTCTTTTTTCAGTTGACGGATAATATGTTGAAAATAGAGACCAGCCGCAACCATACCAAGTGCCAGCAGGGAAGAAAACAGGATGATACCGGTACAGTATTGCTGAAAAAAATCTGACAGACAAACAGATTGTTCTGGTGCGGCATTCACGGGTGCACCGCAAAGAAGCAGAAGCAAAATCAGGCCAGACAGCAACCAGATGCCGTAATACAATCGTGTGAGATACATTGTAGTTTGTTCCTTACTCTTCAGCATCCTTCATATTGCCATCTGGAATCCACCGTAGCAGGGCATCAAACAGCTTTGCCGTTTCAAGAGGCTTGCCAAGGAGTTCATCCATACCCGCTGCAAGACATTTTTCCCGATCTTCCGGCATGGTATTAGCACTCATGGATAAAATGGGACAACGCCGACCCTGTTCATTTTTACGAATCAGCCGGGTTGCCTCATCTCCGTTCATGATTGGCATCTGTATATCCATGAGAATACAGTCATAGGAGCGAATTGCGGCCATGGCAACAGCCTCTTCTCCGTTTGCAGCCAGATCAACCCTGAATTGCTCTTTGCCCAGTATTAACCTGGCAACCTCCTGACTGAACAGATCATCTTCTACCAGCAGAATATGGGCATGACGGATGGAATCCAGCCTCTGTTTTTTCGGATCGGCAACTGCTGCTGTCGTCTGTGGCTGCTCCGGGTGGCCAGTAGAGGGTTTGAAACGGGCAGAAAATTTGAACGAGCTGCCCTGACCAGGAACGCTTTCAATCCCAATGGTTCCGTCCATCAGTTCCACCAGTTGTTTACAGATGGCAAGACCAAGGCCAGTGCCGCCAAAATGACGGGTGGTGGAGGTGTTGGCCTGGGAAAAAGTTTGAAACAGTTGAGAAATTACATCTTTGTCAATGCCGATACCGCTGTCCCGGACAATAAATTCCAGAAAAACCTCATTATCAGTTGCGGACAGGCATTGAGCCAAAATGGTGACAGAACCAGTTTTAGTAAACTTGATCCCATTGCTCAACAGGTTGGTGAAAATCTGCTCAAGCCGCAGGGGATCACCCATAACCGGCGGTAGAGAACCGGATATATCAACATGCAGGTCAATTCCCTTTGCGTTTGCCAGCACTTGCACACAGGAGACCACATTGTTAATACTATCCAGTGGATAAAAAGAAACCTGCTCCAGTTTTAATTTACCCGCTTCATTTTTGGAAAAATCCAGGATATCGTTGATCAGGCCGAGCAGCGACTTACTTGACCGGGTTACTTTTTCAAGATATTCCTTCTCACGCAGGGGGAGTAGATCTGCCTGCTGGCAAAGGCCGGTAAAGTTAATAATAGCGTTCATGGGAGTGCGTATTTCATGGCTCATGGTGGCAAGAAAGACACTCTTGGCGCGGCTGGCTTTCTCGGCCTCTTCCCTGGCAGCAGTCAACTCCTGCTGGAGAAAATGGAGCTTGAGATGGGTTTCCACTCGTGCCAGCACCTCTTCGACCTGAAAGGGTTTGGTAACATAATCTACCCCCCCGACTTTAAATGCCAGCAGTTTGTCATTGGTTTCCTGGAGGGCACTGATAAAGATAACTGGAACAGCCCTGGTGTTCTCATCCGCCTTTAACCGTTCACACACCTCGTATCCGTTTATGCCCGGCATTTTTACATCAAGCAGGATCAGGTCGGGAAGTCCTGCCTGTATCGAGTTGAGGGCAAGGGTACCGTTTGGTGCCTTGCGTACCTTGTACTCTGCCTCTGTAAGGATTTCTCCGAGCAGGTTCAGGTTGGCAGGAGTATCGTCAATAATCAGGATATTTGCTTTGGTCATCTGTTTTTCTCACGCATTGAAAAAGTTATTTGTTATCTCTTTTATGACCCCTTAATGGCCTTTTTTATTGATACGTTCCCACTGGTTCCCATGCTCCTGCGTGGGAACCTGATAATGTTAGATTATTTATATTCACCTACTTAGGACCCACTAAGGGCCTTTTTTATTGATACGTTTACGATGTCTGCTGTGATGCTTTATTCGGCATGTAGTTTATTGATAGGTGGACAACCATTTTTGTTTGACGTAACAGGTTGAATTCTGATATGAGTAACAATATAAGCAAATAATTAATCGAATGCTACTCTCTAAGGGTAATATATGTAACCAGTTTGAATTTTAAAATAAATTCGCCAGGGTCTTGGCAGTTCCAAGTGTGGTATCAGCACCCGGAAAAATGGAATTATGCTTTCTTCACTGTACATTTTCCAGTGTACCCGTTAAAATTATACAAGAAGTTTGACCTGTTTTTCCTTTTTCGCTTTAGTATAGATTTGTAAATATTACCGATAAGTTATCGTTATATAGCTAAAAAAACTCTACTGGAGAGAAACAAAATGATGAATCACGCTCAAACCATCAACGGTTTTCTAACAAATATTGTGCATTGGCTCTGGTGCAATACCTGTGAGTAAGGCGAAGACATTTATGACATGTAATCAAATTATAATGTAAAGGAAAGAGTAATAATGACAATGCTTATTGGAATATTCCTGCCCATCGCTCATTTACTGGGCATTATATCCGCCTTCCACGCCCTGATGGGGACGCGCACCTCCCAGGGAGCGGTGGCCTGGATCGTTGGTTTGATCAGTTTTCCTGTTATCACTGTACCGCTGTACTGGATATTTGGCCGCAACAAATTCCAGGGCTATATTTCCGCCCGCTATGCCCAGGAAGAGAGCCATGGTCGCCTGATGGAGACCATTCACAATAAGCTGCATCCCCATAGGGCAGGTTTCATTGATAAGCCGGGCATTACTGTTGGTGAACAACTGGCTCAACTTCCTTTTCTCAAGGGAAACGATGCCCAGTTACTCATTGATGGAGATCAGACCTTTGATTCCATCATGGCTGGTATTGAACAGGCCGATGAATACATCCTGTTGCAGTTTTATATCATTCATGATGACGGCCTGGGCCAGCGGTTCAAGCAGGGACTCCTTGACAAGGCTGCTCAGGGAATAAAGATCTATCTTCTTTACGATGAAATCGGCAGCAACGGCTTACCTGCCGCTTATATTAATGAGTTAAAGGATGCCGGGGTTGCAATCCATTCTTTTCATTCTACCAGGGGAGCGAGAAATCGTTTTCAGATCAACTTTCGCAATCATCGCAAGGTGGTGGTGGTGGACGGCAGCAGCGGCTGGGTAGGCGGTTTGAATGTCGGGGATGAGTACCTGGGCAAGAGTGCTAAATTCGGGCCATGGCGTGATACCTTTGTCAAGATTACTGGACCAGCAGTATTACAGTTGCAGCTGTCCTTTGTGGAGGATTATCACTGGGCTACTGATACCCTGCTCGATTTTAAGTGGGAGCCGCAGGCCGCACCGGGTGGCGAGGCAACCATTCTGATTTTGCCCAGCGGCCCCTCCGACACCCTGGAAACTGCCAGCCTCATGTACCAGCAGGCGATCCTGTCCGCCCAGAAACGTATCTGGATTGCCAGTCCCTATTTTATTCCAGACCTGGCTGTTCTCTCGGCTCTCCATCTCGCAGCCCTGCGTAATGTAGAGGTCAGGATTCTTATTCCAGACAAGTCGGATAAATATCTGGTTTATTTTTCAGCTTATGCCTTTGTCGGTAAATTATTGGATGCCGGTATTGAGTTTTACCGGTATCGTCCCGGTTTTCTCCATGAAAAGGTTTTTCTTGTTGATGATCGGCTGGCCGGGATAGGGACGGCTAATTTTGATAACCGTTCCTTTCGCCTCAACTTTGAGATCACCAGCCTGATCGTTGATGAGACTCTGGTCAAGGGAGTGGAGCAGATGTTTATCAATGACTTCCAGCAGTCCTTTGCCATGGATGCTGATGAAGTGAGGAATAAACCCTGGTGGTTTAAGATCCTTGCCCGAGCCTCATATCTCACTGCGCCGATACAGTGATTTTTATTCTAACAGTAAAAATCAATGAGCAGATAGGAGGAGAGTTTCACAGCTTCCCAGCCCAAAAAAACTTTTGACGCTACCGGCTGTTTGATTTTATCGCTCAAGGAAAAATAACTGCATAGGAGAAAAATTATGATTAAACAATACCCTGAATGCGGTGGCAAATTAATCCGTAGCGACGTAACCGTTCACCGGGATATTTTTTAACCTCCTCTCGTTCCTACGCTCCAGGTAAGCGAGCCTGCGAGACTCCGTCTGTCTCGCATCGACCGCTGGAGCGGTCATTCAAAGTTACCACGCAGGAGCGTGGGAACCAG
>DAOVTM010000316.1 GCA_030633145.1 Desulfobulbaceae bacterium | reverse complement strand
CTGGTTCCCACGCTCCTGCGTGGTAACTTTGAATGACCGCTCCAGCGGTCGATGCGAGACAGACGGAGTCTCGCAGGCTCGCTTACCTGGAGCGTAGGAACGAGAGGAGGTTAAAAAATGTCCCGGCTAAAGTTGGTAGCCAACAATTACGAGCACAAGGAGGAGTTGTCATGGCGATAAAATGGAAAAATTCACTGCTTGCAACTGTTGTGCTGTTCATGGGATATCCCATGAATCCTGCCATTGCTGAAATTATCATAGTGGCCAATTCCGGTGTTCAAGAAAGCGTTATCAGTGCCTACGATTTAAAACAGATCTTTCTGCGCAAGAAAAAGAATCTTGCCGGAGGGGTAGTCACAATTGCTATTCAAAAAAAAACAGACATTCATACGGAGTTCCTGCGAAAGTTTATCAAAAAAACACCTTCCCAGTTCAAACTGTATTATAAAAAAATGATTTTTTCCGGCAGGGGTAAGCCGCCAAGAATTCTCCAGGATGATGCAGCCATGCTTTCCTGGGTGGCGCAAACTCCCGGCGCAATGGGATATGTCAGTGTTCCACCTGCGAAACAGAAAAAACTGAAAATCATTTCAGTTCAGTAAACTTGCGATTGATCTTTTATTTTCTCTATACAATCCTTTTTGAATTACCCTTTCATACCATTATAAGGTGTATATCATGATGAATTCAGTGTCAGCTCGCAAACATACGATCAGCATGGCAATTATCTGCGCCATACTGACTCTCACCCCGGCTGTCCCGTCAATGGGCAGCCAGGCTGATGATATAAGCAAAGAAGAAATGTATCAGATGATTCTGGAACTGCAGCAGTCCAAGAAGGAACAAGACAATGTTATTTCAGAACTACGGCAGGAACTCACCGAGATACAATCAGGCAAGCCTGGAACAGAGATGCTGGAATCCGAATCACAGGACATGGAACCCCAGGAATGGGCAGACACATCGCCTGCGGATTATGGGGACAGCCTGTTTGATAAAATTGCAATCCATGGCTTCATCTCCCAGGGGTATTTAAAAAGTACGGAACATGATTACGCGCATATTTCTACCCAGGGCGGCAGCTTTGAATTTAACGAGATAGGTTTAACCGTACAGGCCGATGTCACGGACAAGCTTCGCATGGGGCTGCAGCTCTTTTCTTATGATTTTGGCGAGTTCGGTAATAATGATATTCGGCTTGACTGGGCCTTTGGTGACTATTCATGGCAGGATTGGCTGGGACTGCGCATCGGTAAACTTAAGACACCCTATGGACTCTATAATGAGGTGCGGGATGTTGATGCGGCCAGGACAACAGTATTTCTCCCCAACAGCGTCTATTACGATACTGCCATGCGCCATTTTCTTGTCGGCCTGAATGGAGTTACTCTGTATGGCCAATTGCCGTACGGCTTTTCCTATTCCGCCCAATACGGCCAGATAGATAATCAGAGAATTAAAGACTTTGCCTTTGAAAACAGCGACAGAACCATTGATGACTCTGACGCAGACAATGTTGTTGCCGGACAGCTGAAATGGGAACTGCCCCTTGAATTGTCTTGGATTGATTCATTGCTTCTCGCTTACAGTCATTGGCAGATCAACGGCCTGGAAACCTATCGGGTGGCCAGCCGTGATTTTGGCGAACCCTTTGGCAACACCAGTTATTCGGTAACTTCAAACCTCTCCACACTGCAACATGATGTCTTTTCTCTCCAATATTCCTGGTCTGATTTCACCTTTACCTCAGAGTATCTGCGCTCTGAAATAGATGTAAATGTCCATTTAGCAGGTCTCAACGGCACTGCTTTATCCCCTTTTCTTTCCACAGTTCACGATGCTTCCATTGAGGTGGGCTGGTATGGCATGGCCTCCTATCGTTTTACAAACTGGTTTGAATTTGCCGGAATTTACTCAGAACATCATTTAGAGGACTATGACTCAAGTAATCCTGAAGAGTTTACCAACGACTTTACCCTGGCTGGCAGGTTTGATATTAATGATTACTGGCTGGTCAAGATGGAGGTTCATTTCATTGAAGGACTGGAGAGTGTATCAAGCATGGACGACAATGAAGAGGAACATTGGAATCTCTTTGCCCTGAAAACCTCATTTACCTTTTAAATTTTTTTTACTTCTGGCCATCCTTCATATCATGCCAAAAGTAGTCGAAGTCTTCGCTTATCTGACATTTTTACCATGCCAACATCGCATGGTGCGCATAGCTCACCCTACTGTTTTCTTAGCATTCCGGTAGGGTGCGCTGTACGCACCATTACGGTTAGATTATCCCAAAAAGTGTCAGGTAAGTAAAGACTCTGACCCTGAATCAGTCAATATATTCCAGCACAATCTTCAGCATCCTGCGTACCGGCTCGGCAGCTCCCCAGAGGAGCTGATCGCCAACACTGAATGCGCTCAGGTATTCATCGCCCAGGTTCATCTTGCGGACACGACCCACTGGTATGTCCAGCGTTCCTGTCACCCTGGCAGGAGTCAGCTCGTTTATCGTAGCCTCCTTGTTATTAGCGACCAGATACGCCCACTTGTTCTGCTCTGCAATGGCCGCCTCAATATCAGCAAGCGGGATATCCTGATTCAACTTGATGGTAAAGGCCTGTGAATGGCAACGCATGGAGCCTATCCGCACACAACAGCCGTCAATGGGGATCGGGTTGTCTTCCCGGCCCAGGATCTTATTGGTCTCGCTGATCCCCTTCCACTCCTCCCGGGTCTGGCCGTTTTCCATGGCTCTGTCAATCCAGGGAATAAGGCTGGCTGCCAGGGGAACCCCAAACTGATTGGTGAGAAAACGATGGCTGCGGATGGTGTCGGTCACATTCTTGTCAATGGCAAGGATATGCTCGTTGTCATCCAGCAGATTCTGGCAGTTCTCACCTACCAGCCGCATCTGCTCAATCAGCTCAATCATGTACTTGGCACCGGCACCGGAGGCAGCCTGGTAGGTCTGGCTGCTCACCCACTCCACCCAGCCCTTCTCAAACAGTCCGGCCAGAGCCATCAGCATCAGGGAAACCGTACAGTTGCCGCCGATATAGTTCTTGATGCCGCTGCTCAATCCCTGCTCAATAATGTTCCGGTTGACTGGATCCAGGACAATGAGGGCATCCGACTCCATGCGCAGGGTGGAGGCCGCATCAATCCAGTAACCATGCCAGCCATTGTCCCGCAGCTGTGGATAGATCTCAGAAGTAAATCCGCCCCCCTGGCAGGAGAGAATCACATCCAAATCCAGCATCAGGGAAGCATCCAGTCCATCCAGCAGCTGATAGCTGGTGCCATTTACCTCTGGCCCGTCCTGCCCAGCCTGGGAGGTGGAAAAAAACAGGGGTTCAAATCCCTGAAAATCATCTTCCTCACGCATCCGATCCATGAGTACGGAACCAACCATGCCGCGCCAACCGATTATGCCTACTTTTTTCATTATAATATCCTCTGATTAGGTAGAAGGTACTTCAACCTGATTTTCATACTATTCGTAAAGAACGGATCAACTCACTGCTGATCAACGGCGCAACCGAATACACCTCCAGCAGATCATCACTTTTCACCCCTGGAAAGGTATCTGCGCCAATGATCCGTTCAATTCCCTTTTCACGGAACCGTTCCCGGGCATTGCCAGCCAGAACCAGGTGGGTAGCCATGATCATCACCTCTACAGCTCCTGCCTCGTAGCAGCGATCTGCGGTGTGCAGCATGGAGCCGCCGGTACGGATCATGTCGTCACAGATAATCGCAGTCTTATCCTTGACCGCGCTGGACAACTGGCCGATGATGGTCTTGTCAACATCGTAACGATCCTTATTGGCGGCAGTATGAGGACAGCCGAGTTTTCCGGCAAGACGAGCCACCCGTTTACTAAATCCATAATCCGGGGAAACCAGGACATAGTCTGTTATTCCCATCTCCCGAATCTTGTCGATTACAGGCTCCTCTGTCCAGATATGACGGGTTCGGATCTCACCGGCATGGGCGTGGAGAACAGCCTCCGAATGGAGATCAATAAAGACCACATAATCGGGCCGGGTGCGGAATATCTGGCGGGTACGGGTGATGCCCTTGGGGATCTCGCCGGACTCGGGCTTGGTCCGCTCCATGGTCGAATAGCCCAGATAGGGTATTACCACGTTGACCGTGTTGGCATTCCAATACCTGCTGCCCGCAATGAGATCCAGTAGTTCCTGCTGCCCGGAATCGTCGTGGGTTGCGGCAATGATAATGATGTCTCGACCGGACACGTCACAGGGGAATGCCTGATACACCTCGCCATCGGCAAACACCTTGCGCACCATAGGGGTGCAGACGATGCCAAGCTCTGCCGCAACCTTGTCTGCCATGGGTATAGATGCCTGGGTAGCAAGGAGGAGGATATTTTCTTTTCTGGTCATTTTTCAGTTATCTGTGAGCAGTTAATAATGAGCTGATCTGTATCCTGTCTTCCAGGCTACAGGGCCGCAGCAATGGCATCACCCATCTCTCGGGTATTGACGGTTTTGCTGCCAGAGACGGCAATGTCTCCGGTCATGATCCCTTTATTCAGAGTGGCTGCGACCGCATCTTCAATGGCAGCGGCTGCGGCTTCCAGGTTCAGGCTGTAGCGGAGCATCATGGCTGCGGACAGGATCTGGGCAATGGGGTTGGCAATGCCCTGTCCGGCTATGTCCGGGGCTGAGCCGCCAGCCGGTTCAAAGAGGCCGAAGTTTTCGCTGTTCAGGCTGGCAGAGGCCAGCATCCCCATGGATCCGGTGAGCATGGCTGCCTCATCCGAGATAATATCGCCAAACATATTACCGCAGAGCATGACATCAAACTGCTGGGGCCAGCGTACCAGCTGCATGGTGGCGTTATCAACATAGATATGGTTAAGCTCCACCCCCGGGTAATCGGCAGCGACCTCCATCACCACCTCACGCCACAGCACCATGGTGGTCAATACGTTGGAATTGTACCCTGAGGTTCACTTTTTGTTGCGGACCTGGGCGGCCTCAAAGGCCATGCGGGTTATGCGCTCGATCTCGGACCGTTTGTAGACCATGGTATCAAAGGCGTAT
>DAOVTM010000417.1 GCA_030633145.1 Desulfobulbaceae bacterium | reverse complement strand
TGGTAAGCCGGAAAATATCATTGAAAAGATTGTCACTGGTAAGATTGAAAAGTATATCTCTGAAATCTGTCTCCTGGATCAGAAATTCATCAAGAACCCTGATCTGTCCATCCAGGATCTCCTCAACGAGCTGATTGCCAAGATGGGCGAGAATATCTCTGTGAAGCGGTTTGCCCGTTTTCAGATTGGCGAGTAAATGCACTATAAACGTATTCTCCTGAAAATCAGTGGAGAATCCCTGATGGGCGACGGTACCTACGGCATCAGTCAGGCTATGATTGAGTTTGTCGCCGGAGAGATTAAGGCCGTACATGACGCAGGTGTCCAGCTGGGACTGGTGATCGGTGCTGGTAACATCTTTCGTGGTGTTGCCGGGGCTGCAGGCGGTATGAACCGTGCTGCTGCGGATAATATGGGAATGCTGGCAACGGTACTCAATGCCATTGCCATGCAGGACGGCCTGGAAAAGGCTGGGGTTCCCACCATAATCATGTCCGCTATTACCATGCGCAATGTCTGTGAACCTTACGTTCGGGTTCGGGCCATTGAACATCTGGAAGCCGGCAGGGTGGTGATCTTTGCCGCTGGAACCGGTAATCCCTATTTTACCACCGATACTGGCGGTGTCCTGCGAGCCCTTGAGATCGAAGCCGATGTGATGATGAAGGCCACCCGGGTGGATGGGGTCTATGACCGGGATCCAGAAAAGGACACCAATGCGGTTCGTTTTGACCGCCTCACCTACACCAGGGTGTTACATGATGAACTGCGGGTCATGGATGCGGCAGGCATTTCCCTGGCTCGTGATAATAATCTCCCTGTTTTTGTCTTTAATATGAATAAGGCCGGAAACATAGAGCGAGCGGCAGCGGGAGAAAAGATAGGAACCCTGATTACCGCATAACGATCATTTAATACTTTTAAATAGTTTATAATTGACGGAGGAAGCAGTCATGGCAAACAAAGTTGTTGAGCAGGCCAGTGAAAAAATGGAGGCAAGTGTTGACGCTCTTAAACGGGAGTTGATCAAGATCCGCACCGGTCGTGCGTCCCTCTCGCTCCTGGACAGCATCAAAGTTGATGCCTATGGTTCCATGCTACCGGTTGACCAGGTAGGAACGATGACTATTCCCGAGAGCAGGTTGATCGTTATCCAGCCTTGGGATCCGCAGATGCTGCCGGTTATTGAAAAGGCGATCCTTGCATCCTCTATCGGTTTGACCCCGGCCAGTGACGGCAAGGTCATCCGTCTTCCCATTCCCCAGCTCACTGAGGAACGGCGTAAGGAACTGGTCAAGCAGGTTAAAAAGGTTGCGGAAGAGTTCAAAGTGGCGGTGCGAAGTGCGCGGCGCGATGCCAACGACACCCTCAAGAAGATGAAAAAAGATAAGGACATTTCCGAAGACGATATGTTCCGCTCCCAGGAGGAGGTACAGGAGGGTACGGATTCCTTTATCAAGAATATTGATAAAATTGCCGCAGGTAAGGAACAAGAGGTCATGGAAGTGTGAAAAATGGCAGGTTCTGAACGTACAGCTGACCCTGTTCCAGCCCATGTAGCCATCATCATGGACGGGAACGGGCGCTGGGCAAAAAAACGGCACCGTCCCCGTCTCTTTGGTCATAAGGCCGGAGTTGACTCTGTCCGAGCCGTGGTTGAGGCGGCCAGAGAATCCGGGGTCAACCACCTGACCCTGTACGCCTTTTCCACGGAAAACTGGAATCGGCCTGGTGCCGAGGTCAAGGGATTGATGGCTCTGCTCAAGACCTATCTCCAGGCCGAGCTGGCCAATATGAAGAAAAACAACATCCGGCTGGGCTGTTTCGGGCAGAAGGAGCGATTACCCGAAGATGTCCGCCGGGTTATGGATGAAGTCATTGGCGATACTGCCAACTGCTCAGGGATGCGTTTAAACCTGGCTCTGAGTTATGGTTCCCGAACCGAGATTATCGGTGCGGTGCAGGAGATTGCGCAAAAGTGTGCCTCAGGTCAGCTTGATGCCGAGAGTATTAATGATCAGGTTATGAGTGATCATCTCTATTCCGCTGGTCAGCCTGATCCGGATCTCATGATCCGTACCGGCGGGGAAAAACGGCTCTCTAATTTTCTTCTCTGGCAGCTCTCCTATGCTGAAATCTATTTTACGGAAACCATGTGGCCCGATTTTCGTAAAGAGCAGTTTCTGGAGGCACTGTACTCTTTTGCCAGTCGTCAACGCCGCTATGGCCGTACTGGTGAGCAGATGACAAAAGCCGAATAATAAAGTGTATGCCGCCCAAAATTAGAGAAATTATAAAACAACTTGAAAAAGCTGGTTTTCAAAATCGTGGTGGTAAAGGAAGCCATCGTAATTATTTTCATGCAAAAGGAGTTGCGATTACAATATCTGGCAAATTGGGTACAGATGCCAAAAAATATCAGGAGAAAGAAGTAAAAAGAAAAATTGTGGAGTCGCAAAAATGAGGGAACGGGATAAGTATATTAAACTTGTTGAGTGGTTTGAAGAAGATCAGTGTTATATTGGTTCTATTCCCGGTTGGCTTGGTCAGTGTTGCCATGGGCAAAATGAAGAAGAGGTGTACCATGAACTTTGCCAAATCATTGATGAATGGATTAAAATATACCAGACAGATGGGATGAATCTTCCTAACCCCACAAATAAAAAATTTTCAGGTATGTTTCAACTCAGGTTGGGAAGTGAATTACATAAAATTCTATCTCTTAAGGCAATGCAATCTGGAGATAGCCTGAATAGTTTTTGCATTAAGGCAATAAAACAATCCATAACGTCAGATCAGGCATATAAAAGCTGACAAATTTACTTGAGTCCTTGATCGGCAAAAAATATCCAGGTATTGCCGTCCACCTTGGTTTACTCTTAATTATATAGTAATGCGATCATCCGGTATGCTTGTTTCAGGTCAGTTTGATTGTTAATGAAAATAAGGAGGGCTAAGAAATATGAGTCGTGTAATACCTGGATTACTGATGGTTATTGGGTGGTTGCTGGTATTATTCATAGCTCCGCCTCTTTTTTTCTGGTTGGTTATCTCCATTGGCGCAGTCATTGCTTTGGGTGAATATTTCAGAATGATAGATAAGACACCAGGCTCCGGGACGATGGTCTTATCCATAGCTGCCTGTATAGTGCCGGTTTTGGCGGCAGCGTATGGTTCCTCAGCAGCTGTTCTCACCGGAGGTTATCTATCCCTGTTGTGCCTGGTGCTGCTGGTGATAGCCTTTTACAACCGATTTACGGATGTCTTTGCCTATCTCAGTTGTGCCGGCTTTGCGGTTCTCTATATCTCTTTATGCAGTGCCTGCCTGGTGCTGCTGCGTTTTTTGCCCGATGGAGCCTCCTGGCTGCTGTTACTCACCGTTATTACAGCAGGTTCCGATACAGGAGCCTATTACACGGGTCGTGCCTTTGGTAAGCGCAAGCTCTGCCCCAACATCAGCCCCGGCAAGACTGTGAACGGGGCAATCGGCGGAGTCCTTACCGCAGCAGTAGCCGCAGTTGTCCTTGCCTGTTTTCTACTCCCGGAAGCGGACATCTTTCGGGTCGCCTTGGTTGCCGTCCTGCTGGCATCTGTGGGTATTGGTGGAGATCTGACCGAGTCAATCATCAAGCGGGCAACCGGCAACAAGGATTCCGGTACCATTCTCGGTGGACATGGCGGGCTGCTGGATCGTATTGACAGC
>DAOVTM010000011.1 GCA_030633145.1 Desulfobulbaceae bacterium | reverse complement strand
CTGTGGTCTTAAAGACCATCACAAAGACCGTTGACACTCCGTCAATCACGGCATTGATAGGATCCTCAGTAAAACCGTCACGAATGGTCGCCAGCCTGCCCAGGGTAATCAGTTCCCCATTGGGGTCGGCCAGTACCACCACCTCGGCCAGCTCCTCGCCTGAATACTTGCGCCCCACGGTACGAATCCTAATCTCCTCGCCACTGGTGCGGATGGTGCCGCCGTGCAGGTTAATGGAGGAGCTGCGAATGGCAGCGGAGACCCGAGCCAGGGTGATGCCGTATCTTCGCAGCTGTTCTTCGCTCACCTCAATGGAGATTTCATAATCCCGCACCCCGAATAGCTCCACCTGGGAGATGCCGGGCAGCAGCCGTACCTCGTCCCGGATACGCTGGGCAGAGGATTTAAGGGTTTTTTCCGAAACATCACCAGACAAGGCCAGCAGCATGACCGAGTCCTTCATAACAATCTCGGTAATGACCGGTTTTTCCGCATCTGCCGGAAAGGTTGAAATAGCGTCTATCTTTGATTTTATATCATCAAGAACCTGGCCAATATCGGCTCCTTCAAGGACATCCACAGTGGCAGAACCGATATTTTCAGAGGCTCTGGTGGTATATTGTTTGATCGACTCCACCCCTTCCAGAGCCTCTTCAATCTTGAGGACAATACCCTCCTCAACTTCCTCGGGGTCAGCACCGGGATAGGCAACGGTGATGTTGATTTTGTCCACGGAAAATTGGGGAGAACTCTCCCGCAGCATAGAGGTCAGGGCCAGACCTCCACCCATGAAGACCATGACCAGGACAATATTGGCAAAGACAGTGTTGGAGGCAAAGGCCTTATAAATTTTCTTCATTGCTCAACGATCCTCCTGGTTGCCCTCAATACGCAGCAGGGTTTTCTCCACCGGATCTTCCAGCCGGGTAATAATTACCGTGTCACCAGAGTTCAGTCCGCCCGAGACCAGTGCCTTTCCCTCCTGCACCCTGGCAACCTCCACCTGACGGGTCTGCAGCCGGTTATCCACGGCAACATACACCTTAGACTCAAAGGTCACGGCCTGTCTGGGCAGGACAAAGACCTTGGTCAGCTGCTGCCCTTCAATATCCACCCGGCAGAACATTCCCTCAACCAGGGGAAAGGGGGCGTTGCTATCCGGCTGCAGGCGAACTGCCACCACCAGGCTGCGGGTGGCCGGATCAAAACGCACTACCCGATCCAGTTTTCCCTTGCCCCGTACCTCCTCTTTTTCGGTCCAGGTGATTGTGCAATCAGTGTCTTCCGGTAGGCCGAACCAGGAACCAGTTCCTGTGGTCAGTGGCTTGAATCTGAGCCAGTTGACACTGTCCCCGCTGTCCAGGGAAACTTCCACCTCCAGGTCGGCATCATTGACAATGGTCAACAGTTCATTTCCCGGTCTGACATATTCATCCTGCTCCACGTTGAGGCTGGTGATCCTGCCGGTGAACGGGGCGTGGATGGTACACCGTTCCAGGCGCAGTTGAGCCATTTCCATGGCCTGCTTAACCTGACTGTGCTGATTGACAATGCTGTTCATTGACCGCTCGGCATTCTCCACACTGGACAGAGTACCGACCTTTTTCTTGCGGTACAGGTTGTTGACTCTGGCGTACTCCTTACGGGCCAACTCAAGATCCCGGGACAGGCTTTTCAAGCGGGTCTGTGCAGTGTCCAGTTCCAGTTGAAAATCCTGCTGGTTGATAGTGCAGAGGACTTCCCCCTTTTCAATGACCGCACCGACCTGGAGGTTTTCATGTACCGAGGTAACCCGTCCGGTTACCTCGGCAGGCAGGGTCACGGTGGAACGAGATTTGATCTCGCCATAGCCGGAGACCATTACATTCACCTGCCTGGGTTCAACCCGTACTACCCGAACAGCCAGCTCTTCCTCATGTACCTCTGCCAGCACAGGCGGCTTTTTCATTTTTTTTAAGACGTTGAAGCCAGCCATCCCGCCTCCGAGAATCAACACGCAGAGTACCAGGCGCAGCAGGACAGCGGGTAATTTTTTCTCTTCTGTTTTGTTCATAATTTCCATATATGGTGCCGGGGGATAGTTGTATTCTCAAGGGTTGACAGCAAGAGCCTGTCAACGATATCAGCAGAATCATAGTACTCCCTGGAATACATCCGGTCAAGATGGGATAGCATCATCAGACATTTGCAATAATGTATGCTTGACACTTCTGTTTCCACTCTTTATTATTACAATAAATACAGGAAAAAAATAAAGAGGAAGCAACATGCAATTACCAATAAAGATTTATATCTGTATCCTTAGCTGTTGCGCACTGTTTGTATTCACAGAATGTGCTTTTTCGGTGGAGACTGCGCCCCGTATATCTGATCGGGAAATTATCGAATCGCTGGCAGAGCTTAAGGCGGGGCAGGCAGCGTTAAACAAGAGGATTGATGATCAGAACAGCTCAATAGACAAACGCTTTGACGAGCAGAATAAAACAATCGCTTTACGTTTTGATGTAATTGACCAGCGATTTAAGGCAGTAGATCAACGATTTGAGGCCGTGAACCAACGATTTGACGCAGTGAATCAGCGATTTGAAGATCAAATCCATAGCATAGACAACCTGCGAAACACCAACCTGGCCATGTTTGGAGCCATATTATCCGTAGTTGTAGCCATTTTCGGATACATTATCTGGGATCGGCGCACCATGCTCAAACCATTAACAGACAGAATGGAAACCATGGAAAAGAATCTTGTTCAAGAGCTTGACCTCACCCATGAGGACGGTTCAAAAATCACTCGACTGGTGGCAGCATTGCGCGAGCTGGCTAAGGAAGATCAGAAAGTTGCGGCAGTGCTTCGCTCTTTTTCACTACTTTAAGGCTGGCAGGATACTATGAGTACTACAATTCTGCTGATCATTTTAATCGGGATCATTGCCGCCCTGGCGGCTCTGATCGGGATCATTGTTTCCATGCGCAATTTCGCCCGCTCCAACCGTGAAACCGTGGTGGATAACCGGCTCTGGCAATCCATGCTGGATGATGATAATCTGGCTCCGGAACTGAAGGAAGCACTGGTTAAAAAGGACATTCCCCAAGCAGAACAACCCAAGGAATCAGTTGTTGCTTCTGAGGCATCCGATCCTGTTGACACTAAGGCAGGCGGCACCAGCGAATAGCCGTCTGCACATTCTTAATTTTTGCATCCTTCATTTGATAGTTACATCTTCGCTTCCATGATGTTCTCGGAGGCTACGCTTACCTGTAGGGTGTGCTGTGCGCACCAAGCAGTGTCAATATAGAAAAAGTGTGAACTAATTTTCTACCCCCTTGAGCATCCCCTCAATAACCAGTAATCCCCCCTGCCAGAAGGTGGGATCATTCAAATCAATACCAAACGGCTCCAGCAGGGTATAGGGAGAATCACTCCCTCCCATGGACAACAGGTTGAGGTATTTTGGAACAAACTCCTGCCCCTGCTCCTGATAAATCCGGTACAACGACAGCACCAGCAATTCCCCAAAGGCGTAGGAATAGACATAGCCAGGAGTGTGAAGGAAATGGCCGATGTAGGACCACCAGATCCGGTACTGACTGCTCAGGGTCACCGAATCCCCAAACATGGCCTCCTGACTCCTCATCCACAGTTCTGACAGCATGTCGCTGGACAGCTCGCCCGTTTCACGCCGCTGTGTATGAATCATATCCTCAAAACGATTCATGGAGATCTGACGAAAGACGGTGGCAAAAATCGATTCCAGTTTCTGGCATGTAAATGCCCGCCTTTGTTCCGCGCCTTGCAGGCTTTCCATCTGTTTGTGGAAGATCAGCAGTTCAGCAAAGACCGAAGCGGTCTCAGCCAGCACCAGCGGGGTATCGCTGTTGAAATAGCCCTGCTCTCTGGCAAGGTACTGATGCACCCCATGCCCCAACTCGTGAGCCACTGTTGATACATCGCGCAGGTTGCCGGTATAATTCACCAAAATATAGGGATGGGCATCCGGCACAGCCGGATGGGCAAAGGCTCCGCCCTGCTTGCCCTCAACCAAGGGGGCGTGTATCCAGTTTTCCTGGAAAAACATCTCGCCAATATCCGCCATTTTGGGAGAAAATGCCTTGAAACCGGACAGCACCATCTCCCTGCACTCCTGCCAGGAAATCTGTTGTTCCGGCAGGGAGGGCAGGGGGGCGTAGCGGTCATACTCGTACAGTTCCTCCAGCCCCAGCAGCTCTTTTTTCAGACGGTAATATCGTTGGACAATATCGTATCGCTCGGTGCTGGCCGTGACCAGGGCATCAACAGTCTGGTCTTCCAGTTCGTTGGACAGATTTCTCGCTCTCACCCAGGAGGGATAGCTGCGCAGCCGGTCATCAATCATCTTCTCTGCCAGGATGGTGTTGAAGATGTGGGTGAGGATATGGAGCTGACTGGTGAGTCCCATGGTGAGTTCTTGAGCTGCGTTTTCGCGTACCGCCCGCTCAGGTGCGTACAGATCAGAGAGTACCTCTTCCTCACTCCGTTTATTATCACCGAATTCCAGATGACCCATTACCTTTTCAAAGAGGTTGAGCCAGCTGGAGTTGCCCACAGGTGACAGCTCCACCAGCAAAATTTCTTCATTAGCAGAGAGGAGATGATCCCGGTACTTGCGCAGGTTGGTGAGGTAGTGGCGGTATGAGGCTGTATCCTCAGCCTCCAGCAGCCGGTCTGCGTCCCCCTGTTCCATCTTGGCCCATTCCAGGTCAAAAAAGACCAGTTCCCGATTCACCCGGGCATACGATTCCTTACACTGCTGGAGAAAGGCTCCGGCCTCTTCGTTCTTTACCTGGGTAGCAAAATTGAGATAGGCAAAGGTGGTTATGCGACCAAGATTGAGATAGATACGTTCCAGGCGGCGGACGGAACGGACAAAGAGAGCGGGTTCAAGCTCTGCCATCTTCCCCTGGCACCCTTCCTTGAGCAAGGTCGCCTCCTGGATACAGAGATCCAGGTCATCGGTGAGCAGTTCATCCTCAAGGGATTCATAGAGATGGTCGAGGTTCCACACCACATCCGTGGTGCCGAGATCGTTGTTGCGAGAAGTGGACATAGCTTTATACCTGTGATAGAGACTTTTTTTACCCGCAGATTACGAAGATTTCCGCAGACTTATGGACACACTTTGTTAATCTGCGCTCATTCGTGTAATGGGCGGATAAATACCCCTCCGTGTTTCAACAGTGCCAACACCTTGCCGTCTTCATCACGCATCTCCAGGATATTTTTCTCAATATGATAACGCCGGGTTCCAGAGAGAACCTGCAGAAAGGCATCTTCAAGTTCAATACCGTGTACACAGGCCATACGCCGGGTGATCATCTTGTTGAAGATAAAAAACTCTCCCCTGATGAAATAATTCCCGGCAAAACGGTTACAACCAGCAAAACCTTCCATCCTGTTTTCCTCGACTGCAAGGCGTAAAAATGGTCTTTTCTGATCCTCAGACAACGGTATCTCCTTTCCAGCTATGGATATCAGAAACCAGCTATTATCCATCAGGGTCAGCTTATCGCTTTTCTGCCCATTGCAGAGCATACCGGGCAGGATATTGATAAAGTTGACCGGTTCAAGGTACTCCTGGTACTCCATACGGCGACCGAGTTTTGAGAGCAACCGGGCATCAATGGTTACCAGCAGAGGATCGCCCTGACCGTGGGGGGTATTCAGGTAGGCCCGCTGCAGGGCTGCACTTTCTCCTTCCGTAGAAACTGGAAAAACCGCCCCGGTCAGGCATTCTCTGAATTGCCCCGCATCAGCCTGATATCCGTACATCCCCTGCATCCGCACCACATCATCCAGGTACAGAGGACTCGCCTCCAGAGCCAGATCGTAGTTGACATCCGGAGGAATGATACCACCGGCCACCTTGACTACCCTGAGACTGTTTGCACCGGTAATAGCTAAATTACGGGTGACCTGTTCGTGGCTGGAGAGCAGGATTGAGTTGTCTGCCGGTAGATATGTCCAGAGTCCAGCCTCACTCTTACTTTCCTGTTCACCGGTTTTGCTATCAGTGGTGCTAATCCGCAGTAAATAAAGGAAATCCGGACGCAGGGTCAGGACGGCTGAGGTGGGCGAACAGTCTTGACAGGGTATTACCGCCGAATAAGTGGCTGGAACCGGAATGGGACAGGTTGCGCCGGCCTGGTCGGTTACGGTTGATTGATCCCTGCCCGCACAGCCCGCAAGCAGGAGGATGGATAATACGAGGATGGATTGTGGTATTGTCAACAACAGTCTCATAATTATACCTTAACACAGTGTAAATGGTCTTAATTTTCAATTATTGATAACTTTCAACTATCAACTTTCAACTCTCAACTATCAACCAACTCTTCCTTTAAGCTGCGCTGGAACAACTCCTGCACTGCCCCCCGGCACTCTTTATCCTCATAGAGGATCTGGTAGGCCTGTTCCAGGATCGGCATCTCAACCCCGGTCTCTGCGGCCAGATTATAGCAGGACTTGGTGGTCTTGACCCCTTCTGCCACCATGGTCATCTCATCCAGGATATCCTGTAACGACTGCCCCTTACCCAGTTTCAGACCCACAGTCCGGTTGCGGCTCAGGCCTCCTGTACATGTAAGTACCAGGTCACCCATGCCGCCAAGACCGGAAAAGGTGTGCGGGTTGGCTCCCAGTGCTACCCCGAAACGGGTGATTTCCGCAAGTCCACGGGTAATGAGTGCTGCCCTGGTATTGAGTCCATAGCCCAGGCCATCCGAGATACCGGCGGCAATGGCAATGACGTTTTTCATGGCCGCAGAGATCTCCAGTCCAATGATATCACTGCTGGTATAGACCCGGAAAAAGGGCGTGGAAAAGAGATGCTGGACAATTTTTGCTACCTCTAAATCCTCAAAACCAATGGTAATCGCAGTGGGCTGCTCCTGAGCCACCTCATCGGCAAAACTGGGCCCGCTCAACACCCCGGTGAACATGCTCCCTGTCACCCCTGCCCTGCTCAGCTCTTCCCGCATAACCTGGTTCATGGTCTGGCGGCTGCCGATTTCAATACCCTTGACCGCAGAAACCAGTGCCGTTCCAGGCTGCAAATGGGGGACAAGTCCAGCAAAGACCTCTCGGAACCCATGCGATGGCACCACCATAACCACGCATTGACACTCAGCGACACAGTCCAGGTTATCCACTGGCAACAAGTTTTCCGGAAGGGAGGCTCCAGGCAGGTATTTGCGGTTTTCCCCATCACGGCGCAGGGCATCCATCCCAGCAGGGTTATGTCCCCAGAGAACAACCTCTTCCCCCTTGTCTGCCAGCAGCTTTGCCAGGGCCGTACCCCAGCTGCCTGCCCCGATGACTGCGGTTCGCTTGATTCTATTATTGCTTATCGTCACTGCTTCCCTCTTCTCTTTCTTCTCTGGAGTCTTCTACAGTATCTTCCTGGTCGCTGTCAGCAGTGGTTTCCTCGTCCACCTCGTCTTCCCTGGCCAGCAGAGACATCCCCACCACCTTTTCCCCCTCTTCCAGGTTAATCAGCTTGACCCCCTGGGTGGTGCGGCCAATGACCCGCAGGGTGTGCATGGGCATCCGGATCACCTTGCCCGAGTTGGCTATCATGATGACCTGATCTTCGTCCACCACCTGCAAGGCACCTACCACCATGCCGTTGCGCTCGCTGGTCTTGATGGCAAAGATGCCCTTGCCGCTGCGCTTCTGCAGCCGATAGTCGGAAACTGAGGTTCGTTTACCAAAGCCGTTTTCCGTCACCGTGAGTATGGATTCCTCGTTCTTGAGGACAACCGCACCCACCACCTCGTCGTCATCTTTCATGCGGATGCCGATAACCCCGGAACCCAACCGCCCCACAGTCCTGATCTGATCCTCGTGGAAATGAATGGACTGTCCCTTTCTGGTCACCAGAAACAATTCATCATCACCCGAGGTGATAGCCGCACAGAGGATCTCATCGCCCTCCTTGATGGTCAAGCCATACTTACCCTTACGCACCGGTCGCTTATACTCGGCAATGGAGGTCTTTTTAACCATACCCTTTTTGGTAACCGTCAGTATGGTCTGGCTCTCATCAGCCTCGGCCAGATCCGCCACAGGCAGGATAGCGGCCATCTTCTCCCCTTCTCCCAGCTCAAGCAGGTTGACCACTGCCTTACCCCGGGCGGTTCGTCCGGCCATGGGCAGTTCATACACCTTACGCCAGAACACCCTGGCCTTGTTGGTAAAAAAGAGAAAGGTATCCAGGGTGGAGGCGGTGTAGAGGTTGGTGACCACATCATCCTCCTGCTTGCTCATCCCCTTAACCCCCTTGCCGCCCCGCCGCTGGGCGCGATAGAGCGACAACTGGTTACGTTTGATATAGCCGGTATGGGAGATGGTAACCACCATCTCTTCCGGGGTGATCATGTCCTCGGGCAGGATCTCATCGGGTGCATCAATGATTTCGGTACGCCGCTCATCACCGTACTGCTCACGGATGGCCTCAAACTCGTCCCGGATAATCTGCATCACCATGGAGTCATCAGCCAGCACCTCTTTAAGCCAACCGATCCGTTCCATGAGTTCTTTGTACTCGTTGATAATTTTTTCCTGTTCCAGGCCGGTCAGACGCTGCAGACGCATATCCAGAATAACCTGAGCCTGCAGCTCGGACAGCTCAAACCGGGCAATCAGACCGACCTTGGCCTCGGGCGGATTAGCAGAGGACTTGATCAGCTCCACCACCTCATCCAGGTTATCCAGGGCGATCTTCAACCCCTCCAGGAGATGAGCCCGTTCTTCAGCCTTGCGCAGTTCAAAGGCGGTGCGGCGATAGATAACCGTGCGCCGGTGATCGACAAAATGAACCAGTACCTCTTTCAGGTTGAGAATCTCCGGCTTATTGTTGACAATGCAGAGCAGGATGATGCCGAAACTCTTTTGCAGCGGAGTCATCTTGTACAACTGGTTGATGGTTATTTCCGGGATCTCATCCTTTTTCAACTCCATAACGATACGCATCCCCTGCCGATCCGACTCGTCCCGTATCTCAGAGATGGAGGTGATTCGTTTTTCCCTCATCAGCAGACCGATTTTTGTCACCAGCTTGGCCTTGTTCTGCTGGTAAGGGATCTCGTCGACAATAATCGACTCCCCGCCTTTTTTTCGCTGTTCAATATGGGTGCGGGCCCGCATAATAACCACTCCGCGTCCGGTCTCATAAGCCTCACGAATACCGGCTCGGCCGCAAATAAAACCACCTGTGGGGAAGTCCGGGCCAGTAATGATTTCCATAAGCTGATGCACAGTTATGTTGGGATCGTCCACCAGACTGATCAGACCGTCAATCACCTCGGTCAGGTTATGGGGCGGAATCTTGGTTGCCATGCCCACCGCAATACCCTCGGAACCATTTATGAGGATGTTGGGAATCCGAGCCGGCAACACTGACGGCTCCTCACTGGAGTTGTCGTAGGTGGGAATAAAGTCAACCGTGTCCTTGTCCAGATCAGTGAGCAGTTCCTGATCGATCCTGGTCATCCTCGACTCAGTGTAACGCATGGCAGCGGGAGGATCGCCGTCCACGGAGCCAAAGTTTCCCTGTCCATCCACCAGGGGATAGCGGAGGGAGAAATCCTGAGCCATCCTGACGATGGTGTCATAGACCGCAGTATCGCCGTGCGGATGGTATTTACCGATTACATCACCGACTATACGAGCCGACTTGACATAGGGCCGATTATAGCTGGTACCCAGCTCCCGCATGGCGTAGAGGGTACGCCGGTGCACCGGCTTAAGGCCGTCCCGGACATCGGGCAAAGCCCTGCCGATAATAACGGACATGGCATAGTCCAAGTAGGACTTGCGCAGTTCCTTTTCAATGCTGATGGACGGCTGTTCCGGCTGCTGGTTTTCTGTTTCAGTTGTCATTATTTTGTTGTTTTTGTACTCTATTGATTGTCGATACTTTCAGCTTATCGGTTGTTTTGCTTGCGTTGACACCATAGACCATAGATTTACCACAAAAAACGCAGAGTTCACAGAGTAAACGAATAAAAAGCAGTTATTTTCTCTGTGAAGAAAAAGACGGATTACGCACTCATCTTTTATCCGGCTTGCTCCTTGCGTTTCTCCTCAAGTTTGATAAACTTTTTTCCATTTTTATGCTCATACGAGGTGTCAACATCCACCAGTCCCCGTTTAATCAGGTGGGCGTTGATAAAGGTTTTATTCCTCATGTAGAGGTATGCCCAGAGATTGTTGTCCTGGTCACGTTTCAGGGTCTTGTCGTACCGTAAATAGACCCTGCTCCTTGTCTTCAACTTGAGAAATTGTAATGCCTTGTCCAGCTTATCCTTCCGTTCCCTGATACCGATGAGCCGGACAGTCTCACCGTTATTCAGCCTGATCAGTTCCGGGCTGATAAGCTCCTTGACGGAAAAATACTCTTCCCGTTTCTCGCTGTTCTTGTCGATTTTTGAGCCGTATTTCCCTTTTTTCGGGTCTTGTATGGAATTGAACTTATGGGGATCGTTAAAAATATAGGGAAACTTCTTGATCTCTTCCGTATAACTAACCTTATTTCGATTTCTGGTAATAAATTCGTAGGTTGTATTGGCAAAATCCAGTTGGTCAACTTCCAGTTTTTTACGGATGTTGGGGATAAAATCCGAGTTCACCTCATAGCCGACAGAATTCCGCTCATTATTTTTCGCAGCCAGGGAGGTGGTACCACTGCCCAGAAAGGGATCAAGTACCGTGTCTCCGACAAAGGAAAACATTTTGATCAGTCGTTTAGGCAGCTCCTCCGGGAACATGGCAATATGGTCGTCCTGTTTGGTGCCGCCAAAATTCCAGTGGCCGGCAAAGTACTCCCGCCACTCTTCCTTGCTCATCCTGGATTTTTCCCTGCGCTCCCTATCCCACGGCAGCGGATCGCCAAGTTTTTTAAAGAGGAGAATGAACTCATAATCAATGGACAGGATACCGTTGCGCGGAAAGGGAAAACTGCCCATGATCGAGGCTCCACCTGTGGTATTGGTGGTGGTTTTCTTCTGCCAGATGATCGCTCCCATATAGTCGAAGCCTATGGTCTCACAGAACTTGATGATCTCGGTGCGGATGGGAATCACCTTATAACGCCCATAAGAGGCGGCCCGGGCAAACTGATCCCCGATATTGATGCAGAGGCGGCAGCCGTTTTCCAGCACCCGGTGACACTCCTGCCAGACCAGGTTGAGGTTGTTGATATAGGTCTCGTAATCCTCGTTATAGCCAATCTGTTTGTCTATCCCGTAGTCCTTTAACTGCCAGTAGGGCGGGGAGGTTATTGCCAGTTGCACCGAATTGTTGGCAAGTTCTTTCATCTGGCGGCTGTCGCCGTTAATTATGGTGTGGTTTTCTTTCACAATGGTATTTCCCCATCAGGGTGCATTTTTTTTCAATCTGATATTGGGCATCCTTCATATACCAGTTGACACTTTTGCACAATCTGGTTCCCAGGTAAGCGAAGACTCCGAACTCCAATTTGGGAACCTGTTAATAGAAGCTCCTGCTTCTCGTAACTCCTCAGAAGCTGGAGCTTCCAAGAAAATGTTCCCAGATAAGCGCAGACTTCGAGCTGGAGCTCGAAGTCTGCGCTTATCTGGGGACAAGAGTTTATTCAAAATAAAAAGTGTTAACTACTTTTGGCATTATATGAAGGATGCCTGATATTGCGATAGAATTTTATCTACAATAATTTCGAGAATATTTCCTCTGCCTGCTGTAAGGTGGTCGGGTGTGTCATGACCGCCTCTTTTTTATACAATGTAAAGAGGATACTCATATTCCAATGTTGCAATTTTAACGTGATGAGAACAGGATGACTATAAAACCTCTTCAGCATCGTCACTCTCTGCTGCCATTTTTTCCCCTCCTGATAGTTGCCATCCTGCTCCTGGATGGCTGCACCAGTCATAATGTAACCCCGCCCGCAATCACCATTATTGATTCAAGCCTGACCAGCCGCCTTGCCAATACCAGGGAAGCCCGCTCCCGGATCGAGAACCAGTACACGACCTGGCAGGGAACCAGATACACCTTAGGCGGCATGAGTACCAGGGGCGTGGACTGCTCCGGTTTTATCGTCCGTGTGTATCGATCTACCTTTGGCATTGGCCTGCCCCGCACCGTGCAAGAACTGGTCGAGGTTGGTGCCAAGGTCGAGCAGGACAACCTCCTGTCCGGCGACCTTATTTTTTTCAAGACCGGATTCAAGGCGCGCCATGTGGGAATCTACATCGGCAGCGGTAAATTCGTCCATGCCGCAGTCAACAAGGGGGTCAGTATCTCCCAACTCAACACCAATTACTGGCAAAAACGGTACTGGACAGCGAGGCGTATTCGTGTGTGACCACGGTACCATCAGCGTCTTCAATCTTTATAGTTCCTGAATCCGCTCATAACGTCATTAAACGTCTTGGGCTTATATTGATCAAAACTCTCTTCATCGACAAAGACCCAGTCGTAATGAACCTCATTCTGGGCATTATTTATATCCATGCACCACTCTCGCAGTCGTGACATTTTTAAAGGAACATCAAGATCTTCAAGTCCCTTTGTTTCAACAATAATTACTGAGTCTGGAGAGCGTTTAACGATAAAATCCGGGTAATAATTTGCTATGTTTCCGTCCGTATTAATATAATCAACTGTAAAATGTACTGCTAAATAATTCTTCGCATACGAAACTATATCATCGCATTCTTCCAGAAAACAGGCAAAGCGTAATTCCAGCTCACTGTCTCCGATTATTTTATTAAAAACACTTTTCCTGGGAATAATATACCCCTGTTCTTTCACCACAAAGGGTCGGGTTTGCCTGAGTTTGATACAGCCTTTTATCGCAGCCTTCCCCTTATCCTGTACTGTTAATCCGTTAATTTCTCTCTTAAATATATCGATCAGTGTTTTACTGGCAGCAAGTTCGGATAGATTGCGGAGGGTATTGATATTTTCCAAATCAACCACAGTTTCAAACAGATCATTTTGCATAAAACGCTTTACCTTACCGTACAAAATATCATACCCGCTCACCAATCGTAAATCCTTCATGATGACTTGCGTGAAATAGCCGATAACTGCCCGGTAATCAGTCACAAGACTTGCATCAAGCAAGGTTGTATGGCTGACTTCATCCGTGGTTACATCCTTAAAAACAATCTCCCGCTGTTCCTCTTCACTGAATTCTTTATACGCAATTTTTTATGCTTGAATCCGCTGGTATCAAGATCTGACAGGTTGTTATACTCCCGATACATTCTCGCCGTTAAAACCGGCAGCTCAATATCAAGCTCGTCCAGATCCTTGGACTTGTTTTCATTATCCACTTCAACGATGAGCGGGGTATTGGGTTTACTCCCCTCACCCATTGCCTTTTGTTCAAGCTCAACCCCTTCTGACTGAATACTCTCCACAAACTCCATAAAGGCATCCGTTCCCACCACACTGACATACTCCTTCATATCATAGCCAGGGTACATCTTACGCAAACCACGCCCCAGGGTCTGTTCCGGTAAAATATTGCTTTTCGCAGAATAGGCACGCAAACCGACAATGGTGGTTACATTTTTGACATCCCACCCCTCCTTGAGCATCAAAACTGAAACTATCGCTTTAAATGGACTGTCCCAACTATCAATTACATTGGACTGGTTGCGTAATTTTTCCAGTTCTTCTTTCTTTTTTCCAGATTGAGCCTCTGAGAGTTCCCCGTTTTTCTTGGTATGAATCACTAAAACTGCGTCTTTTAATGCAGAATAGGTTGCTTCCAGGTACTCTGCTACATCATCACAGTTTCTGGTGTCATCGGTCATGACAAAGAGGATTGCCTTCTTGCCCAGCTTTTCATGTTCCCTGTACGCCTTGCGCCACTCTTCATAGCCGAGATGGAGATAATCCGCATATTTTTCCGTAAAGCAGGAACTCTGCCTTTCCGATAACTTGGCACGGCTTGCAGCATCAGGCAGCACTGGATGCTTGACAACATTCTGTGATATTGCCTCAACCAGTGGATAGTCGGAGACTGTCTGGACAAAAATTGAACCGTTGTTATGCTTGGGTGTTGCGGTCACGTCCACCTGCAGGGCAAGAGAGCTATCTTTGTGTTGCAGGTTATGATGAATATCCTCTATGGACTTAAACCAGGCCAGGCGGCTGTCATGGATATGATGAGCCTCATCATTGAGGATCACAAGCTCATCAATAGTACGGACAATTTCTCCCAAATCAACCTTGGAATCCGTGGTTTTCCCTTTCGGACGCGGCCCGAGAAAATAATCCATTGTGTTGTCATCATCTGCTGACGGTGGAATATCCTCCCCTGAATAGATACGATGGATATTGGTTAAAAAAATATTGCCGATCTTTCTGGTGATATTCACCTCATCCTGGATATGGATGGTCAGCTGAAAATCATCCCGCCAGTTATGACCGTTATACCCGTTATCCGGTACTACCGGATCCTGGAAAAAAATACGCAGTCCTTCAAAATCATGCCTTATTCGATCCAGCACTATGATATTGGGCGTAATTAGGAGAAAATTACGGGCAAGTTCCGAACCTTCCTCATACAGCTTATGAAAAAAACACCAGGCCAGAATCAGGCTCATCACCTTGGTTTTTCCAGAGCCGGTTGCCATTTTGATAACAAACCTGCGCCAGGACTCGTCAAACATATTTGCTGACACTGCCCCGGATGAATCGAAACGGATCAAGTCATACTTGTCTTTTACCCTGACGACATCGTACAGATACACTATGGTTTCTATGGCTTCCTGCTGAGCAAAATAATATTGAAAACGGGTGATTGCTCCTGCCGCCCCAGGCATCAGGTGTTCATGGGAAAACCACCACTTGAGTAAACTTATACTGGTATCGGTTGCTCCCGTATAGTCCGTTTCCCGCCAGGTCTTGACTTTTTTGCGCAGTTCATGCACCAGCGGCGGTAACAGCTTTTCATAGGAAGACTCTCGCAATACCTCATCAGCGGGAAACCAGCGGATATCAGGTTCAAGGATGACATGGGGAGAGTCAGGGAAGTCAGGATGCAACGCCATTATGCACCACCTAATAATTTCTTGACCTGATTACCCTCCACCAGGATCTTCATTTGACTGATGGCAATGGTATTGAGTTTATGTAACCGTTCCTGTTGTTCCATGCCTTCTGCTATAAAGTGGGCATTAAGGCTTTCCAGGTTGGATAGACAAATCAGTTGGGAAATATTGGCATAATCGCGAATATTTCCTTTTTTATCAGGAAACTTTTCTCGCCACTGTTTGGCGGTTTTGCCGAACAGGGCTGTATTGAGCAAATCAGCTTCACTGGCATACACATAATTGATCTGCTTTGAGGTTAGTTCAGGGGGGATCAGGTTTTCCTTGATGGCATCGGTGTGGATTCGATAATTGATTTTTACCAAATTTCGTTTAACATCCCACCCAAACTGTTTCAGCTCTTCATGTTTAAGCCTTTGAAACTCCTTTATTAAAAATATTTTAAATTCAGCACTGATCCACATGCCAAATTCAAAAGCAATGTCTTGATGAGCATAAGTACCACCATATCGTCCTGCTTTTGCCTTCAAGCCAATAGCATTTGTTTGCTTGACCCATTCTTTAACGCTGATTCTAAAACTGTTCAAACCTGCCTGATTTCTAATTATGGCGAATTCGCCATAATTAAAATCGGGGTTATGAACACGTTCCCATATTCCAAGGTATTCCATGGTATTTCTATTACGCAGCCAATCAGTGATAAAAAAGTTACCGTTTTTTGATTTGAGCATATCAGTTAGAGAAATATAATCTTCGCTTGTAATACGAATTTGCTCATTAAGTACTGTTATTGTTCTTTTTTTCTTAGCCATAATTCTCTTCCTTAACCGTACCTGATTCGACACATTTAAACTGGTTACGCCGACACCTCAATAATTTTCATGGTGTCATTGCCGAAAATATCTACCACCTTGACTGCGACCTTGCGTCTGCCTGGCGTACACTCAGTAAAAACACTTTTCAGTTCCAAGGATCTGTCTTTCTTGGTACGGAACGACTGCCACTCATTTTCAAAGACGTAATCACCACTCCAAACCTCTTCAACCTCACCGTTTTCCGGATTGGTGATCCGAATAATCTCCCGCTTGGATTCAAAGTCAAAATCCACAGACCAGTAATCAATCCAATCTGTCCATTTTTTGGTCAATACCTCACGGCTGATAATCCCGTCCTTGTCTTTTGCAATCTTGACCACCTGTCCCTTATCAACAATGACCTTTGATTTTCTCTTTTTCAGGCTGGTGTCACCGGTCATGGAATCCTGGGAATAAAATACGGAAAAATCAGTCAGCTCAATGGCAAGATGATGTTTCTTTTGCCCTTTGCCAAAATGGGGTTTTACCTCGATGAAAGAGACATCATGAAAGACGACCTGGTTTTTCTCCACTGCCCGCTTGTCAAAGACATCACGGGGGATATACTTCATGGCAAGATCAATCCCCTTGGACTTGGCCTCTTCCTGAATATTGGGGAACAGCCCCATTTCAAATTCAAAGCCAAGGATATCCACCCTGGTGATATGCTTTTGTCGGCATTCCAGGATAACTTCCTCCACAAAGAGACGGGTGACCGGCAGATTGACCGGACCCACCGCCACCAGCCGTCCCCCCTTTTTACCCTGAAAGGTGTTGAACTGGCTGACCGGTTCGGCTCGGTAGGCGTGGAGAATCAGTTCAAGAAAGGCATCTTCTTTGGCTTGCAGTTGGAGCAGCCTTTCCTGTTCCCGCAGATCGGGATTGATGCCGATATAATGCTGACGTTCGTATTTGCCGAGGTTGAGGATTTCAAAGGCTCGCCAGTTTTTATCGTCTGCTTTTAATTGCCGCTGCACTCCAATCAGGCGTTTGCGGGTGGTGTGGATGGCGAATTTGCCGAGATCAGAGCAAATCCATTTTCGGTTGAGTTTTTCAGCTACCGCAGCGGTGGTTCCTGAGCCGCAGAAGAAGTCTGCTATGAGGTCGTTTTCGTTGGAGGAGGCTTTGATTATTCGTTCGAGGAGGGCTTCTGGTTTTTGGGTTGGGTAATCAACTCTTTCTTGATGTCGGGCTGATATAGGTTTTACATCTATCCACAGATCAGTCATTGGTTGTCCCTCAAGTTCATGGAGATAAACTTTCTTCATTATTCGACCATCTGCTTTTTTAGGGAAATACAGTCTATCTTCAGCATCTAATTTAACCATTCTTTCATGATTCACCCGCCAACCTTTCATGGGTGGGGGATAACCTTTATATGGGTAAGTTAAATTTGGTCGGGGATTTGGCGATGTCAAATTTTCGAGCTTGTATTGACCTCTTTTATCCTTATAACGAAAAAATGATGCTATATACTCTTGGGAGTGCGGATGAAAAAAAGGATGTAATAAATACTGATCAGATTTTGAATAAAAATAAATAGTGTCTTTCGCAGCACCCATAGTTCGTTTCGCATCGCCGTGTCCATAACTGCGCTTCCATGTAATTTCATTTACCTGCCGTTTCATACCAAATATCTCTTCGAGAACAAGGCGAATGTAAGCATTCACCCGCCAGTCACAATGCACATAAATACTCCCATCCTCAGCCAGTAAATCCCGCATCAGCACCAGCCGTTCATAAATCATGGCAATAAAAGAATCCGCACCCTTGCCCCAGGTATCCCGATACGCCAGCTCTTCCAGAATCCCAGGTTTCTTGGTCAGGGTCTCGCCGCCAATCTGTACATCCATGGAAAAATTAGCACCCACATCAAAAGGAGGATCAATATAGATCAACTTAATGCCGCCCTGCTCTTCTATCTCTTCCCGCAAGTGACCGTTTTTCAGAGAAGATAAAATCAGCTTATTATCACCCCAAATCAACTTGTTGTTCCATCCCCCTATCTGCCTGCCGGTCTGCTGGTCAAAAAGGCTCATCTGCTTATTGCGCACCTCTTCCGCCCTTGGTTCGTCCACCTGCTCAATCACCTGGAAGGGCAGCACCACATTGGAGACCTCGCCGGTTTTCCCGTTCCAGACCAGTTCAACCTCCTTTTTATCTTCAAACAATAAAAAGCGGTATTTCTCCGGCAAGGGCTTACCAGCTTCAAGATGCTTTGTGATGTCTCTTATTTCATTGTCGTTTAACTTCATCTCACCATCAACCTTTCGGTTCGTTACCTTTTAAAAACAGACACCCTTCCAGCTATTTATGATCGCTCCCTCCCGGATCTAATAATATCCACAATTTCCTGGGTCGAAATGTTCGCTTTGATGGATGGAACATCTAAAGGTGAAGTATTCATTTTTTCTGGCTTTAAAGCAAATACTCGACCATCATTCTGTTGAATCAGTACTTTTCCATTTTTCTGAGCCAGATCAAATATGGTCGATAATTGTTGTTCTACCTCTGAATATGAATAAATCTGCATATTAAACCTCCAAAGTTAAGACATTATTCTTTTGAGCAATTGCTTTCAGTTTTTTCTATCCAGTGTCAATAATGGAGCATTATGCTTTACTGCGCAATCCAATAAATATGCATCATAAGCATACATATTGTTTTGTTTGGATATCTCCAAAACATTTACAAAATTCGGTTTGCAATAGCGCAGAGGAATACTATCAAAAATAAGTAAACCTTTTTGAGCTTCCTCCAAAGTCAGTCTGCTTTGTTTAAACATTGCGGAAAAGGCATTACCTATTTCCCATGGAATCGAACCTGGTCCAATCAGTACATTCCCAGTAGTGATTTCTACAATTTTATCACGCTCAGGTTCATTAACAATAACTGCAATCAACGCTGAGGTACCAATTACAATATCCATTGGTTACCTTGTTTATAATCTCTATTGCGTCTGTAATCACCCAGAAGCAGGGCTGTTAATATAATCAGAGAGTATTGCCTGTTTGGAAGGCATGTCTTTGATTATTGTCATATTTTCTGGTTCCCACGCTGGAGGTAAGCGAGCCTGAGAGACTCCGTCAGTAGGAACGAGAGTGGTGCGAAAATGTCTCATCTAAAGTTGGTCGCCAGAGATTGTAAACGACTTGCTAAAATAATAGAGATTTCTTCAAATGTTTTTGATTCAATTTCTTTTGCTCTAATTCCAGTACCATCTGGATAAATCATGCTATATATGTATCCTCTTTACAATGTATGGTTAATCGGGAAAAACCGGGTAGGGTGCATTCCATGCACCAAGATCATATTCGCATCAACACGAACAGAAATATTTATCCGCATACGGGGTATGGTTCAAACCGTTTTAGGAGCGTGAACCGCACCCTACGGCTTACCTGCATAGCTTGAAACAACAGGATGTTTTCCATAAAATTTAACAAGGATACTAAATAAATCTACATCGGCAGCGGTAAATTCGTCCATGCCGCAGTCAACAAGGGTGTCAGTATCTCCCGACTCAACACCAACTACTGGCAAAAAAGGTACTGGACAGCGAGGCGTATTCGTGTGTGAACACGGCAATCGAGTAGTCGTTACAAATTTCACCTAATGTGTTACTCGACCTGCCAGGCTCTACTCATCGTTATTGCCGAACACTTCATCAATACTGTTTGCCGACAATAAACGCATTCCCCACGCATCCAGCATTTCAGGGGTTGCCTGTTGGCATTTACCCTGAGTCTTTTCTGATAATGGGCCAAACCGCTTATCCAGCAATCTGGTGAAGAAATTCATTTCTCCTTTTTTCTCTCCCCGTTTTTCCCCCATTCGTTCCCAACTGGTTACATATTCCATTTTGTCTTCCTCCATTATCTCATCAAGCTCTGTTTGCAGTTCCTGTTCCATTTCTTCTGGAAGGTCAATCAACCAGTCAATAAAACTGAGCAAATTGACTATGTCTTTACGTTTATGACCGCTTTGCAGAAGATGTTTGATAAGGGTAAACTTCGATTCTTTTCTTTCCTGATTGTCTTTGCATTCTTGAGCCTTGATATGCGCCATCACAAACAGCGCAAAGGGGTTGTCTGACTGTTGCAGGGATTTCCGTTTTTTTGCAAAATCAGTCAGCTTGACAATAGGAAAAATAAAGCTCAGGTTACAGCCAAAACGATTTCGCTGGTATCGGTCAGGCCGATATTTCGGGTTGGTGTCACCCAGGATACCCAGACTTACCACATCATATTTATAGCGGTCAAAGATGCGGTAATTATAAATATACATTCGCTCGGGAAAATCAATATCCGGCTGGTTCTGTGCCTCTATGTGGAACAGAATTTTTATATCCCCGCCTTGGCGGAGATACGCCTTGACCAGTTTGTCAACGTAGCGGCGTTTATCCTCGCTCTGCCTGGTTATCTTCTGAAATTCCTTGTCGAGAAATTCAGGTTTGCGTGACCAGTCAATTGCTTTGTGGATTTCCGGGAAGAACAGAGCCATGCACTGTTCAAAATAGATTTCTATGGCATCTTTCCAGGGGCTGTCGTAATCCATATTGCTTAGTGTTCCTTGGTGTACTGAGGAACAGATACTATTGCCAGGATCATGTATCCAGTGTACACTCTTTTCATACGGCATTAAAGATGATCCCAATTGATACAAAGACTGATAATACTTCAACCAACATGGCAAGTCCTCCCTGTCAATATTCTCACCACCTGCTGCTCTTCTTTGCCCTCCTGTCAATCGTCCTGTTTCT
>DAOVTM010000239.1 GCA_030633145.1 Desulfobulbaceae bacterium | reverse complement strand
GAATGCGGGGGTGAAGGCACCAAGATCCATGGATACCTGAGCAAAGGCACCCATAGCATCGTCTATGGAACCCTGCACGCCAGATTCCTTCATGGCGAATTCAGCCTCATACCCTACAATACCCGCTTTTCCGTTCAGGCGAATAGAACCGAGGTAACCGGAACGATCTTTGCAAGGAATCAGCTCACCAGTGGGAACATCATCAACAGTATAAATTCCAGTAGAACCTCCTTTAAAATCCTCGAAAGCCTGTATGCTTACACCAGTGGTACACTCATTCCATGCACGTGCGTCATCATGATAACGGAAGTTGGTTTTCAGGGTCATGGCATCTCCAATCTTGAAAGACATTACAAGACCGTATCCCATGAAATCGTTGTCATCCCACTCGTCCAGCGCATTATCGGTGAACTCATCTTTGGTGTCAATGACACCAATGATACGTACGCCACCGTTTTTATAGTCTGCTTTAAGACGAGAAGGGCGACCATCAAAGGCAAAAAACTTGGAAAAGTTAGCAGGCATACGACCACCGGTAATCGTTACCGGACCCATGGGAACGCCGATAAAGGCATAGTCGGCCCATACATTCTTGTCTTCAGTAGCTGCACCCCAGCCCTGACCGTCCCATTGGTAATCATCAAAGCGTACACGAGCCTTCATGAATGCTCCGCCTTTGGCCTTGGCATCGAATTTTACACGGATGCGGGAATCAAAATAATCAGAATATCCGTTCAGTGATTCGTTAAGTGAACCGTCTGGGTTATCGGTATAAGAGCGGACATAATCAGATTTACCAATATAGCGGACACGAGCATCACCACTCAGATTAACCTCAGCGTATGCTGCGGATACCATGGAACCTGCCAGCAACAAAGCTGCACCAGCTGCCAATACTTTTTTCATCATTCTCTCCCTTATTGTACTTTGTACTACTTTTGAATTGCTATTGTATATTTACTGTAAATATACAAAACTTAATTTAAGATTACGATAAATACAAAATATGATACTTTTTGTCAATCGTCAAGTTTTTTTTATCATGTTTTATTATTTTTTTACTTTTCACTGCTCGTTTGCTTTCTTCCCATTGTAAAACGGTTGATGGTTGAACTGTTGGATTCCCAGAAAAAGAGCGGATAGCTGCTGTCACTTTCAATAAAGTAAAGATTCAGATCATCACCTGCGCCACCCCCTGGAACAACCTGGTAATCTGTAGTATATCCCGGGATCTTATGGGTCTCCCACAGGGTAAGCATCTGGGAACCATCCCATTTCAGAGCCGCTATGGAGGAGCCTTCAAAGTAGCGGAGTCGTTTAAGATACTTGACCGTAGTCAATCGATTTCTTCCAATGAGTATTTCCGGGCTGCCGTCACCATCCATATCCCGTCCAATCAGGCGGGTATGTATATAGGCGATGGAACCCATTCTATTGCTGGAAAGGGTACCCAGGAAATCCTTGCTTGCGCCGTAACCGGCATCGCTTTCCCAGAGCAGGGTTCCGTCCTGGGACATTACCTGTAAACGGTTCTTCCTCGTCAGGCCGATGAATTCCTGGGTGCCGTCACTGTCCAGATCAAGAAAGATGAAATCAGAGAGGTTAAATCCTTTTGGAATAGCAATCTTCTCTCCCTTTTCCAGTTTTCCGGCTGTGGTTATAACCATTTCATAAAAGGAGGTTCCCACCGGTACTTCAAGACCGCCAATCTGCCCAAGCAGTCGGGGGGAGCCGTTCTTCTTCAGCCCAGGTCTCAGGTAAAAAGGAACATTTGTCTGCCGGGACAGGAGTTTTGATCCGTCCCAGCCATACACCTGCGAGGCCGGGTTATCCCCGTTACTGGCTGAGATATATATCTCCATCCTGTGATCCCCGTCAATGTCTGCCAGATAGATATTGTGCAGGTTAAGATGGCTGGGGAGCGGGTAATCAGCCTGTTCCTGGAAATGATCTGAACTGAAATGATAGAGTATCAGTCTGCCGTGTGCGAGAAGGACTATCTCGTCCTTGCCGTCACCATCAATATCTCCGATATCCATAGCCTTGACTAAGCGGGATATTTTCTGGCTCCTCCGGGTAGATTGAATCTTAAAGAACCCCTCATCCAGGTCAAGGATGGTGGCCGCACCATAGAGTCCTTCACGATATGCTCGATCTGGATGGGCGGTCTGGAATCCGCTGGTACCTTCCTGTTTGTTGACAAGGGTAGTCTTTTGCTCAGGCTGTTTCTGGTTAAAGACTTTTTCTGCGATTTCGCCAGACAGCTCATTTAATGAAGGGATAGCCATGTCCAGGCTGGAAATTGTTCGAGCAAATGAAGCCGCACCCCCCCCTTTTTTGCTGAAGACATAGATCATTATTTCAAATTGATTATTTCCTTCTTCCAGGCTGCCCAGGAACAGGTACTCGCCTTTCATCTCGTTGAGCATTTTCCTGAAGGATTCCTGATCACCCTCTTCCAGCAGGGTTGACAGTTTTGTGGCTGTCTTGCCCCGCTGGATGGCGATGAGTCCGGTTCGCTTGCTCATCCTGGTTGCAAGTACATTGGTGAGACCTTTCTGGAGATGGGGCTGTATGGTCTGGGTTTGGATGGAAAAGGGGAGAAAAACCATGGTTCCAGGCGGGGTATCATCATCCGCACTGACAATGGGTGCCGCAAGGAGGAGGATGAGGAGGGGGTAGAGGAGGGTCTGTCTCAGGTTTGTTGTAAATTTTTTATATCTTTTCATTGCAGCTCCGTCACTAATGTGGAATGTCGATTATGGAATGTCGAATTATGAAGTAAAAATACTTTTTCAGGAGATAGAAATTAGACCTCGTAAATACTTTAGTCGTTTTTCCGTTTTGTTAAACAATAACAGCTATATAAGTAAACCCTGAACATTTCTCTTGTTCCTAAGCTCCAGCTTGGGAACGCAACTTGGAAGCTCCAGCTTCCTGCTGTAATTCGTGAAGCTGGAGCTTCTGAAAAAATGTTCCCAAGCTGGAGCTTGGGAACAAGAAATCCGCCCGCAGGGCGATAAGTTCATATTTGTTTGGTATATTGCACTATGGCAGAATTGTCAATAAGGGAACTACAGAGGGGAGAAAAAGTGGAAAGGAAGTGGGTGCTTTTTTTTAATAGGAAAAACTAATGGACATACCACCGTAGAAGACATCCTCTTCGCTATAGACAGAGCCGCTGGAGGTTTCATCAAATTCCGCACTGCTGTCAGCCATCGGCAGGGAGCGAGACCATTGCAGCTCAGGGGTGATGGTAAAGAAATCTTTGTATGAGAGCGGCAGGTTGAGGAGCATGGAGACCGTATGGCTCGGCGGTTCCGCAAACTGGGTGTTCATGACCATTGCCTTGGAACCTAGACCAACGGCAAAATGATCGCTGACCTGGAAGGATTTTGACATGTTGAGGGTAAAATACCAGGGGTTTTCATTGTCCAGGCTGTCTTGCAGGGGGTTCAGGTCAAGGAGAAAAGATTCATGCTGGCTGCTTTCGTCCAGACCGGTATAGAGATACCCGGCAGAGATGCCCAGCCGTCCGGTAGAACCGCTGTAGGAAAGGGTAATATCCTGACCGCTCAAGCTGGTGTGGTCACTGGTAAAAGCCTTGTAGAGATCATCGGATTGGGTGAGCGAGAGCTGCATACTGCCTTGCCGCTCATTATCGGCACGTTCATCATTAGCTCCATACATGCCCGCTGCCAGCAACAGACTGCTCACTGCACTGTCCCAATAGGGAGTGAGGTCAACAACCTGCTGTTCATCTGCTGCAGCTATATTGCTGCCAACAGCTAATACTGTCAGGGCGATGAACAGGTATGTACGAATTTTTTGGATCATTATCACAAAAAAAAGTAAAAATAATTATTTAATCTATAAAGACTATATCACCTGATTGTGTGTTTGACAATACAAAAAATTGTATTTTTGTCTGAGGAACAATTTTCTTGAGAAAAACCCCCTTACAGCTCATCGAGTACCTGCTGTCGCAGGCAGCTGCCTGTCGGATCAGGAGGATACACGGTAATTGCATTGGAACCAATTGATTTAACAAGAGAAAATGTCCATTTTGAATACCCGAAACCAACCTGACTGCCATCCTGGGTAAAGAGTTTTACCCCTTGATAGGGACAGTTGAACCAGCCGGTATAGGTTCTGACCTCAAATGCCCAGTTATCGAGTATTTTCTGGTTGATATCGACTCTTGCCCAGACCTTGCTGGTCATAGTGAATCTATTGTCAATGGCAATGACGGCCTCCGGGTCTAATTCCGAACCTCTGTAATAATAGGTGTGATCGGCGATTGGAGTCGCTGTTTCAAACAACTGATCCACTTCCCGGCTGTATTGGAACGAGGGATTCGGCACCACGCAGCTTGCAAGGGTGAAAGATAGTACGAGGGCAAAAAATAACGTGATCTGAGTCATCTTCCGGGGCATTGGTTGACCTCCTGTGGTAAAGGGGGGAAACCCGTTTTTAAACGGGAGCTTTAGTTATTACAAGTTTTTCGTACTCGTGAAACCGGGAGCTTTGAGCTGTATCCGACTTTCAGTATTGAGTTGACTAAGATAAACTAATGTTAAAATGTAAACCGGAAAGAGAAGGAAGCCAATTTTTTTTTGTATTTTTTTTAAATAGTGGGTAGGCTGTCAAATTCGAGGTTCCCTAAACCAATATCATCCGTGACAATAATCAGGTCGTGACCGGATCGTTGGATGAAAGAGTATTCCAGACAGTAATGGCAAAACACTTCTATAATATCCTGATGTACTCCCATGACACCTACGGTCTGGGACATATTCGACGCACCATGTCCATTGCCGGTCATCTGCGCGACGATGAGACTAATGTACTTATTCTCACCGGTTCACCCATTGCCGGGCGGTTTACACTGCCGGAACATGTTGATTTTGTTCGTATTCCAGGCATGATAAAAAAAACTAATGACGAGTATCATTCGCTCTCCATCAGTATTGATCCCGAACATGCCCTCAATATCCGCAAGGCCATTATCCTGGCCACTGCCCAGACTTTTCAGCCGGATCTCTTTATAGTTGACAAGGAACCGCTGGGGCTGAAAAAAGAAGTTCTGCCTACCCTGCAATGGCTGAAAGAGCATTGCCCTGCCACCCGAACCGTACTCGGCCTGCGGGATATAATGGATGATCGTGCCACGGTGCGCCGGGACTGGACTAACAGGAGAGTGTATCAGCATCTGGAGGAACTGTATTCGGAAATTTGGGTCTATGGTCGCCGTGACGTGTATGATGCGGTGAAAGAATATGCTATGCCCGTATCGGTGCAGAAGAAAACATTTTTTACCGGCTACCTGCCCAGGCAGGTTGTACCTGCCAAAAAGGCGGCAAAATGCAGAAAGAGTTTTTCTATACGTTCCGATGAAAAGATGATCGTGGTTACCACAGGTGGGGGCGGTGATGGATTCGAGATGATGGACTCCTACCTGACCATGCTTGAGGAGGGCAGGCTGGAAAAGGTGCGCAGCATCCTGATCACCGGCCCCTTCATGCCCATTGAACTGAGGCGCCGGCTGGCAAAGCGGGCCAAGATATTGGGAATTAAGGTACGCCCTTTTTTCCCCCGTATGGAGGCTCTCTTTGCCGCAGCGGATCTCGTTGTCTCCATGGGCGGCTATAATACGGTCTGTGAAATCCTCAGTCAGAAAACAGTGTCCCTGCTTATCCCCAGGGATCATCCCCGTCAGGAACAGCTGATTCGAGCCAAAGCACTAAAGGATTTGGGAATGGTTGATTATATTCCATGGCAGGAGTTGGACAGCAGCCGGATGCGGGAAAAGGTATCCTTTATGCTGGAGAATCTGGAGCAGTTTCAGCGACCGATGGAGGATTTTGTCTTGGATGGTATTTCCAGCATCAAGGAACGGCTGGAGCAATCTCGCAATGGCAATAAAGGCTATAATAGCTAAAAGGCTAAAACTCCACATCACGCAACAGGCTGGCTCGTAAGCCAAAAAAGGAAGACCCTGTTTCAGCGTCTGCTGTAAAAAACCAGCCCAGATGACTCAGGCAGCTGGCACATATTGCGTATTGCCAGCTATAGCCGCTGAACCAGCTAAATTCTCCTGTGGGGCTGCCCTCAACCTCACAGCCCCTGGCCTCCCCAAAGCATCGAATCTCAAAGGCTATTCCTGCCGCATTAACAACGGCGTCTTCCTCATGTTCATCTTCGCACATATCCCCTTCACTGTTGGTGATGAGTGCCCCGCATCTGCCGCAGAGCAGGGCATGTT